>JBJKWV010000044.1:0-13984 GCA_045561915.1 Flavobacteriaceae bacterium | reverse complement strand
ACTGGATATGCTATAAACCCTGCTAGAGACTTTGGTCCTCGTTTGGTTTATTCTTTTTTACCTAGAAAAAATAAAAATGCTGATTGGAGTTATAGCTGGATTCCAATTATAGGCCCAATGTTTGGAGGAGCTTCTGCAGGAATATTACATATAATACTAATTAGTTTTTAAAAATTTAATTAATTTATTTTTATATAAAAAAACCTGTACTAGCGTGCCTTTTGTATAAACTCCTAAAAATCAAGTTTGAGGCTACACAATTGATCAAGGATCTGTTCTAAGACAGCTTGCTTTTACAACTGAAACTCACCTCTCATAATTAAAAGCTCGTTGAGTTTATCAAAAAAATACTAATACAGGCATTAATTTAAAATTTAATATGTTGACATGTGAATATCTATCATATCAATTAACTCCTCTATTTTGTCGTCAGAAGAAGGGGATTTAAAAGGACCCTGGTTCTTAAACTTTTCTAATTGGGCTGCATATTGAAGGGAGCACATGGCTAAGACATCTTGTTTATCTCTAACCGCATAACTTTTTTCAAGTTGTAAAATAGTAGCTTCAATTTTTTTAGCTGACAATCTAAGGGAGGCTTCCTGATCAGGAGAAACAGACAGGGGGTAAACTCTGTTTGCAATAGTTAATTTAATTTTTAATAGATCATTCATATAATCAATTCATTTCAGAGAGTTGGTTAATACAATCATCGACTTCTTTAATAAGACCATTTATCTTTGTTTTGGTCTGGGATTTGCCTTCATTACTACCTAGTAAATTATTTGCAATCTTAAGAGATTTATTTTCCTTTTGCAAAAGCATAATCTTCTCCTCTAAAGACTTATTTTTTTCCAATAGAATCAGTTGTGATTCTTCTTGTTTAACTAATATAAGATGATTTTCTTTCAACTTATTTAATAATCCAATAATCTTTTCTTCTAAAACTTCTATTAACGAAGGTTTCTTATTCATTTGTAAATTAATACAGTTTAATATTGGTAAAGTTATTGAATCTTTTATCAATATAAACTTCTTCAATGACTGTTTTAAATTTTATACGCTCACAAAAATTTGCATTGAAGCTACATGATTTTTTATATTGCGTTTAAAATCAAAATATCCAGTTTGAAGTCAGGCTATATAGTTTTTATATATCTATTCAGTTTTTCATTGATAAGCCAAAATGAACCAAAATGGGTTTCGCCTTTGGAAATACCTATTCAACTTTCCGGAACCTTTGGTGAACTTCGAAATAATCATTTTCATGCAGGACTTGATATCAGAACTCAGGGACGCCAGGGATTGAAAGTAAGATGTGTTCAAGATGGAAGAGTTAGAAGAATTAGAGTAAGTTTAAGTGGATATGGAAAAACACTATATATAGAACACCCAAATGGAACAACATCAGTATATGCTCACCTTAAAAAATTTGCTCCGAAAATAGAAGAGTATGTAAAAAAAAATCAATACGAGAAAGAATCATTCACAATCCAACTATTCCCTAAATTAGAAGAATTTCCTATAAAAGCCGGAGAAATAATTGGCTATTCCGGAAATACAGGTGGTTCAAATGGTCCTCACTTACATTTTGAAATGCGTAAAACTAATGGTCAATTGCCAATAAATGCGATGCAATATCCATTGCTAATCGAAGATACAAGGCGTCCTCAAGTTCAAAATTTCTATTTGTATTCAGGGTTGGATTCATTTAGTAGTCAAAAAGAATATCCCTTAACAAAAATTAATGATAGTGTTTATACATCGGCTGGAATTATAGCTTCAGGAAAAATCAATGTTGGATTGAGATTATTTGATCGACAAAATAAATCACAAAATAAAAATGGGATTTATAGCGCATCAATTAGATTGAATGGAGTAGAATATTTTAATTATCAAATGGATCAAATCTCATTTGATGATTCTAAATTCATTAATTTAATGATTGACTATAAAGAATTAAAAACAAAAAAAAGAAGAATTCAAAGATTTGTTGCTCATCCTAAACAAAGTTTTTCATTTTTAAATAGTAAGAATCAAAACGGAGAAATGCAGATTGATCCTGGTAAATCTTATCAATTACTAATTGAATTAAATGATTACAATAAAAATTCAAGTTTCATAGAAGTGTATCTTACCGGTATTAAAAACAAGCTTGAATATCAAAAAAATAGACAAAATTTAATTGAAATAACAAAAGAATATAAATACGAGTTTAATGATAAATCTGTTTATTTTCAAAAAGATAGTTTTTTTGATAAAGCTGACATAAAGGTTAGAGATAACGGAGATACTCTTTTCGTTGGAAAAGATATTTATCCAATGAAAAAAGCCTTTAAAGTCAAATTTAAAATTCCAAAAGAAGATAGTTTAACAATTTCGAAATCTTTTATTTCTTTTTTAAATGAGAAAGGAAAACCTGTATTTTTTAGTGACCTTAAAAAAGATGGATATTGGGAAGGTAAATCAAAAAAACTGGGAAAATTTTTAGTTACCAAGGATACTATTGCTCCTGAAATAAATGCAATAAATTTTAAAGAAAGTCAATGGTTAAGTAATAATATTTTCTTGAAATTTAGAATTACAGATGATTTTTCAGGATTAAAAAAAATACGTGGAGAAATAAATGGAAAATGGATTTTATTGGAACATGAACCTAAAAATAAAAGTCTGATTTATGATTTAAGGGATATAGAATTTAAAGAATCTCTTAATCAATTGACCATTGAAGCTGAAGATCAAGTTGGAAATAAAACCATTTTTAAAAGAAACTTTTACAGAAAAGTAAAATAAATTTTACTGTTTCTAGCTAACAAACTCCTCAAGGACATTCATAACATAATCGACCTCTTCTTTAGTATTAAAAATCGAAAAAGAAAATCGTAAAGAAGGCCAACTCTTTATTTCACCTGATTGAATGGTATTTAAGACATGTGAGCCAGAAGTACTTCCAGACTGGCAAGCACTTCCTTTGGAACAAGCAATTCCTTTTAGATCTAGATGAAAATCTAAAAGACTAGCCTTTTCTTGAGAGATTGGGAAAGCAACATTTATTAAGGTATAAGTACTAATAGAATTCTCTCCGGAACAGCCGTTAAATTTTACTTCAGGGAAAATATTTAATAATGAAGATTTAAAATGTTCTTTTATAGAAGCAATTAATTTTTTCTCTTTTTTTAAATTCTGATAAGCTATTTGTAGAGCCTTGTACATTCCTACAATATTATGAACAGACTCAGTTCCAGCACGAAGACCGCGTTCTTGTGCACCTCCGTGTATAAAGGGTTCTAATCCAGAATTTTTTCTTATAAATGAAAAACCTATACCCTTAGGGCCATGAAATTTATGTGCCGCAGAGGACAGAAAATCGATGGGTAGTTCTTCTAAGTCAAATTCAAAGTGACCGATACCCTGAACTGCATCAGTATGGAATAGTGCTTCGTATTTATGACACATGTTCCCTACTTTTTTAAGATCAAGAATATTTCCTATTTCATTATTTACATGCATTAAACTAACAAGTTTCTTAGAATCGTCTTTTTGTAAAAGTTCCTCAAGATGATTTAAATCAATTGTGCCTTTATGATCAACTTTTACATAAGCTATATTTATCTTATGTATTTTTTGAAGAGCTTCTAAAGCATGGAGAACTGCATGGTGCTCTATAGATGAAGAAATCAAGGTAGTAACTTTTAAATCTTTTACAGCACAGTTCAAAATCATATTATCTGATTCTGTTCCACCTGAAGTAAATATTATCTCTTGTGGCATTGCATTTAATAAATTTGCAATTGCTTTACGTGCAGTTTCAATATAAGTTTTAGCAGTACGTCCGAAAGCGTGGGAAGATGACGGATTTCCATAACATTCCTCCATCACAGATGAAATGGATTCTATTACTTCTTTACGCATTGGTGTTGTAGCTGCATTATCAAAATAAACTTTCATATTTCTATTTTTGATTCTTCATATATTTTTAAGGTACTAGTTATAATCTGAATACATTTATCAAGTTCTTCTTCGGTAATTACTAAAGGGGGTGCAAATCGAATAATATTCCCATGAGTCGGTTTTGCTAATAAACCCTTCTCTTTAAGTTTAAGACATATATCCCATGCCAGATCATTCTTTTTATTATTATCTATCTCAATTGCATTTAATAGTCCCTTTCCTCTTATTGATAAGACGATTGAGCTTTTGTCTATATATGATTTTAGTGAGGATCTGAATTTTTCACCTAATAAATATGAATTATTAGATAAATTTTCATCTACAATAACTTTCAAAGCTGCCATGCATACTGATGAGGCTAGAGGATTTCCTCCAAATGTCGATCCATGTTCTCCAGGGTTAATGCATAACATTATTTCATCATTTGCTAAAACTGCAGACGAAGGAAGAACTCCCCCTGATAATGCTTTACCTAAAATTAAAATATCAGCTCTAACTTTTTCGTAATCTGAAGCTAACATTTTTCCTGTTCTACCTAAACCGGTTTGAACTTCATCAATAATTAATAAAACATTGTATTTAGAACATAATAATCTTACGCTAGACAAGTAACCCTCATCTGGGACTATAACACCCGCTTCGCCTTGAATTGGTTCTATCATAAAAGCTGCAGTATTATGGTTTTTCAACTTTTCTTCTAAAGATATCAAATCATTATATGGAATGATATCGTAACCAGGCATATATGGTCCAAAGTCTTTGTATGATGATGGATCATCTGAGCTCGAAATAGCGGCTAATGTTCTTCCCCAAAAATTTCCATTAGCAAAAACTATTCTTGCTTCATTGTGCGGTATTTTCTTTTTTAGATAGCCCCATTTTCGAGCTAATTTAATTGCTGTCTCTCCTCCTTCAACACCTGTATTCATTGCAAGAACTTTGTCATATTTAAAAAGATCAGTAATGTATTTTTCATACACCCCCAAAACATCATTATAAAAAGCTCTAGATGTAAGGGTTAATTTGTTTGCTTGTGAATTTAAAACCTTTAAAATTTCAGGATGACAATGTCCCTGGTTTACAGCTGAATAAGCAGACAAAAAATCAAAATACTTTTTACCGTCAACATCCCATAAATAAACACCTTCACCTTTTGATAAAACTACAGGTATGGGCTTGTAATTGTGAGCCCCATAATTATATTCAAGGTCAATAAAACGCTGTGTTTCTGGGTTTTTATCCATATATATTTAATTAAAATGTTTTATAAATATAAACCCCTAAAAGTAAGAAATATAGAACTCAATAACCTAAATTAGATTATCATTTATTTCGTAAAGCCTACTAAATTTGCCATATGTCCAGAAAAAAGATAAATAAAACTGAATATGGATTAGATGTAATAGATATTAATTCTAAAGGATTAGGGGTAGCTAAGTCTAAAAAGGGAGTAGTTTACTTTATTAAAAATACTGTTCCTGGTGATAGAGTAGATATTCATGCTTATAAAAAAAGAAAAGGACATTTTGAAGCAGAGCCAATTAAATGGGTTAAAAGATCTTCTCAAAGAACAAAACCTACTTGTGAACATTTTGGTTTATGTGGAGGCTGTAAATTGCAACATTTTAGTTACGACGGACAATTAAATTCAAAAGAAAAAGGGGTTATTAATAACCTAAAGTATATTGGAAAATTAAAAATAAACAAATCTTTACCAATTGTCGGAGCTGAAAATCCATTTTACTACAGAAATAAGATGGAATTTTCTTTTTCAAATAAAAGATGGCTAACTACAGATGAAATTAAAGAAGATGCAATAATAGAGCACCGTGGTTTAGGCTTTCATAAACCTGGAATGTGGGATAAGGTAGTTGACATTAATAAATGCCATCTTCAAGCAAACCCATCGAATGAAATTCGAAACGCAATTCGTTCTTATGCACTTAAAAAAAATTTAGCATTTTTTGATCACCGTCAACAAAGTGGTTTTTTAAGAACACTTATGATTAGAAATACTTTAGCTGGAGAAATTATGGTGTTGATTCAGTTTTACAAAGAAGACAAAGAGAAACGGGAGTTGCTTTTAAATTTTATTCAAAACAAGTTTCCTGAAATTATTTCTTTAATGTATTGCATTAATTCAAAAGGGAATGATAGCATTTATGATCAAAAAATATATTGTCACAGCGGAAATGAGTTTATAACGGAATATTTAGACAAACTTCAGTTTAGAATTACGCCTAAATCATTTTATCAAACTAACCCCAAGCAAGCCAAGATACTCTATGATGTTGCAAAAAGTTTTGCTCAACTAAAGTCTACAGATATTGTTTATGATTTATATACAGGTACTGGAACAATTGCTCTGTATTTAGCAAAATATTGTGCTAAAGTTATAGGAATAGAATCTGTTTCTGAAGCTATTGATTCAGCAAAGTTAAATGCTGAGATAAATATGATCAAAAATGCTAGTTTTGAATTAGGTGATATGAAAGATTGTTTTAATGATGACTTTATTTCACGGTATGGAAAAGCAGATGTAGTTATAACTGATCCACCAAGAAGTGGTATGCATAAAGATGTAATTAAACAGTTATTAAAACTAGAACCAAAAAAAATTGTTTATATAAGCTGTAATAGTTCAACTCAAGCTCGTGATCTAGAATTTATGAAAACTAAATATGAGGTAGTCATAAGCCAGGCTGTTGATATGTTCCCACAAACGCATCATGTTGAAAATATTGTACTTTTGAAACTTAATTCAAACAATGAATAAATTGTCTTTTAAAATATTTCTAAGCCTCTTATTTTTTGTCTTATTCTTTAGTTGTGAAAGAGATGATATCTGCCTTGCTGATGTTACAGAAAGTCCAGATTTGATTGTTTTGATGCTTGATAAAGAAAATACTAATAATAGAAAAACACCTAATGGTTTTTCAATACGAGCTTTAGGCACCCAAGATATTCTACCTGGAATAGTTAGTGACTCTATGGCACTACCTTTAAAAATTAAAGATAATAATGTTCAATTCGAATTCATATTAAATTTTGAATCTAATAATGAAAATATTGATACTCTCCAGATTAACTATCAACGCTTTGATACTTATATAAACGTGGGTTGTGGATATAGATCAAACTATATCTTAGAATCGCCACCAGGGATAATTTTAAATTCAGGGGATAATTGGATCAAGGGGTTTGTTATTTTAAAAGATACTATTTCAGATGAGACAAATGCGCATTTGGCTATTATACATTAAACTTTTAGTAGCAGCCCAGCTATTAATTGCACAGGAAAATGAAGAAATAATTTCCATCAAACCTTCGGACAGTTTAAATTTTGAGGAAAAGATCCCTCTAAGGCTTCGCTTAGGTATAGATTTATACAGAATTATTTTTTCTCAAGTAAATGATGATTATAAAGGTTTTGAAGTAGTTGGTGATTTTCAGGTAAGCGAAGATTTATTTTTAGCATTAGAATTAGGTGATGTAAAAACTACCAAAGATATAGACCAAGTAAATTTTACAACCTCTGGAAGTTACTTTAAGTTAGGTTTTGATTACAATATGCTTGAAAATTTAAAAGGAATGAATAATAATATTTCTGTTGGTCTTCGCTTTGCCTCTAGCAATCACAGTCAAGTTTTAAATAGCTATACAATCCTTGATAGATCACGTTTTTGGCCTAGTTCAGATCTTCCAATTGAAAGTGGATATGCGACTGGGGAACGTTTAAATTTGAGTGCTCGATGGTTAGAGTTTGTTGCCGGTTTTAAAGTCCAACTTTTAAAAAATATTTACATGGGGATTAGTTTGAGACTAAATCGCCTGCTTGGAGATAAAATTCCTGAAAATTTTGACAATGTCTATATTCCAGGATTCAATAAAAAAACAGAAGAAAACAAGTTTGGAGCTGGATTCAATTATACATTAACATACAGTATTCCAATTTTATCAAAAAATAAGAAGTAGATTAATTATTCCTTAATTTATGTATTTTTTTAGTGCCTTCATATATAGGAAAATATAACAACCGGGATTCTAATTTACCATTAAAAACTTTGATTTTTCTACTAGGGCGAAGACCAATACATTTTATAGCTTCCATGTTTGAGCTAATCAACCAAGCATGAGTGTTAGGAAAACTTTGTTTAAACCCATCACCAATTCCTTGATATAGTGCATTTATATCCCCCTCAAGACGTTCTCCATATGGAGGGTTTATCATTAAATGCAAAGGACCTTTAGTTTGTTTATCTAACTGAAAAAAATCTTTTTTTTGGATTTGAATAAATTCACTCAAATTTGCATTCTCGATATTTTGTTTTGCTTTTTCGATGGCAGAAGGTGCTTTGTCTGAGCCATTAATTTGAATTTTAGGATTTACAACTTTTTTTAATTGACTTTCTTTTATAATTTCAAATAATTCTGGGTCCCAATCTTTCCATTTATCAAAAGCAAAATTCTTACGATTAATATTTGCGGGAATTTTTAATGCAAACATAGCTGCTTCAATTAAAAAAGTTCCACTTCCACACATAGGATCCAAAAAATCAGTATTAGCTTGCCAACCAGAAAGTTGAATCAAACCTGCTGCAAGGACCTCGTTTAGTGGTGCTATATTTGTAACTGTCCTATATCCTCTCTTGTGTAAAGAGGCGCCTGAAGTATCCAAAGAAATTGTACAATAGTCATTGTTTATATGTAAATTAATTCTTAAATCTGGGCGATTCAAATCAACAGTTGGGCGTTTAGAAAACCGATCGCGAAATTGATCTACTATTCCATCTTTTGCCTTTTGAGAAACAAATTGAGAATGGGTGAATATTTGCCCGTTAACTACACTGTCAATAACAAATTTTGAGTTTACATCTATATGATCTTCCCAGGGAAAATTATAAAATACTTTGTATAAAGATTCTTCGTTTTGAATTCTTTCGCTGTGAATAGGTTTTAAAATCTTTAATGCAGTACGAAGGCAAAGATTTGCTTTATACATAAACCCCTTGTCTCCTTCAAATGATACAAACCTATTACCTCTTTTTAAATTTTGAGCTCCCAGCTGTTGTAACTCTTTTTCAAGAATTTCTTCAAAACCATAGAAGGTTTTTGCAAGCATTTTAAAGTTTTCTTCCATCGGTGATAATAGGTTTTAAAAATAATCTATTTTTAACTACTTATATTAAAAAGACTGGTAAACACATGCTTGTGAGGTTCCCGATTAATTTAATGATTGGATTTAAAGTATAAATTTAAAATATTATTAAGAGACTCTATTAATTAATAAGAATTAAGCTCTATTTACTTCCAAAGTGAGTTAATGTTTAATGAATTTTATCATCAAACAAATATTTTAAAATTATTTTCTCTAGAATTGGGTAGGGAGTTTTATGTAATCAAGAAATTCTTGTTTTTTATCTTGATTTTTAAAAATTCCTCCAAATTCTGAAGTAACAGTACTGCTAGATACGTCTTTAATACCTCGTTGATTAACACATAGATGTTTAGCATCAACTATGCAAGCTACATCATCTGTACCAAGAACTTGTTGCAGTTCTTTGACAATTTGAAGGGTCAAGCGTTCTTGTACTTGAGGTCGTTGAGCATAATATTGAACAATTCGATTCATTTTTGACAGACCCACGACACTACCATTTGAAATATAGGCAATGTGTGCTTTTCCTACAATCGGAAGTAAATGATGCTCACAGGTTGAATAGAGTGTGATGTTTTTTTCAACCAATATTTCACCATACTTATATTTATTATCAAACTTAGAGGCCTTCGGTTTATTTTTTGGATTCAAACCACTAAATATTTCATTGATATACATTTTTGCAACCCTTCTTGGGGTTCCTTTCAAACTGTCGTCAGTCATATCCATTCCCAGGGTGTAAAGGATATCAGCGAATTTTTTCTCAATTATATCAATTTTTTCTGTATCTGATAATTTAAATGCATCATCTCGCAGTGGCGTGTCAACATTTGTGGATAAATGATTATCTCCAATTATATCCTCAATTGTTTTAAGGTGTTTTTCGTATTTCATAATAATATTTGCTACAAAAATACGGAAAATCAATAGTTTTTACTGTACTTAAATTAAAACTATTTTAAACGGAACATAAATCACATTTACCTTGGATCAATGTTTGTGATATAGTTATTTCTCGATTTTTGATTTTTGGAATTGGAAGATCTATTAATAAACAATCAACTCTTCCACAGTTTATACACTGGAAATGAGGATGGTCATCCAAATGATTATCGCATGTACAATAATTACTTTTGGCGTAGCATTTAATCCCATTTTTATCAAGAAATGAATGCAGAACTCTATCATCTTCTAGCTTGTCTAAAATACGATATATAGTTGTTTTGTTTATTTGTAAATAAAAACGCTTAATTAGTTCTGTAACAGGAATGGCAGAAGAATTAAGTTCAAATTCAGAAAGTAAAACTTTCACTGATTGTGTTTTTCTTTTAATTCCCATAAAACAAATTTAATATAACTCCCTTTATTAACAAATAAAAAATACTATTTTTGCAACTTAGTTGCATTAATAAAATTCATAATGAGATTAATATTTGATAAATCTGATACATTTGGGGCTATTGCTAGTTTTTTATGTTTGGTCCATTGTATTGTTACTCCATTTATAATTATTGTTCTTCAGACTTATTCCTCTGAAGGTATTATAATTAACCCGATTTGGTGGCAAAATTTGGACTTAATACTATTGTTAATTTCACTAATTGCTGTGAATCACTCAGCTAGAAACACTAGTAAAAAATTCGTGAAAATTGCATTATGGTCTTGTTGGATCATTTTATCAATTTTTATTTTAAATGAAAAATTTGAGTTGCTTTCACTTTCAGAATTAGGAACTTATTTTTCATCTTTATCTCTTGCTGGATTTCATGTTTACAATTTAAAATTTTGTCAGTGTAACTCTTGTGAATGCGATACCGAAAACACATAAAACTATTTACAAACTTATTTTAGTTTTAATCTTAAATTATAAAATTATCAAACGGTGATGATCAATAAAAAATTACCAGTTACAGTATTAAGTGGATTTTTAGGTGCCGGAAAAACAACCTTACTTAACCACATATTACATAACAAAGAAGGATTGAAAGTAGCTGTCATAGTAAATGATATGAGTGAGGTTAATATAGATGCGGATATAGTGAAAAATGAAAATACACTTTCTCGAACAGAGGAAAAACTTGTTGAAATGAGTAATGGATGTATTTGCTGTACGCTTAGAGAAGACTTAATGATTGAAGTAGAACGCCTTGCAAAAGAAAATCGTTTTGACTATTTACTTATTGAAAGCACCGGCATTAGTGAACCTGTTCCTGTCGCTCAAACGTTTTCCTTTGAAGACAAAGAAAACGGTATTGACCTTTCAAAATTCAGCATAATAGACACTATGGTTACTGTAGTTGATGCCTTCAATTTTTTTAAAGACTTTGGTAGTTCCGAAAAATTAGTAGATAGAGATCTAACCAATATTGAGGGAGATTATCGAACTATAGTTAATTTATTAACAGATCAAATTGAGTTTGCAAACGTTATTATTCTAAATAAAACAGATTTAGTCGACCAAAATACATTAGGTGTTTTAAGAGGAATGCTTTATAAACTTAATCCAAAGGCAGAGGTTATTGAGTCTAGTTTTAGTAAAGTTTCCCCAAGTAAAATATTAAATACAGGCTTATTTGATTTTGAAGAGGCAGAACAAAATGCAGGCTGGATTGAAGAACTAGGAAAAGATGAACATACTCCTGAAACGGATGAGTATGGGATTAATTCCTTTGTTTTTAGAAGTAAAAAGCCTTTTGACCCAGACCGTTTCTGGAACTATTTACAACATAATTTCCCAAGTAATATTATCCGAAGTAAAGGATTGTTTTGGTTGGCTTCAAGGCCAGATCAAGCATTGATTTGGAGTCAGGCTGGGGGTTCTTTAAAAGCAGACAGTGCTGGTGTTTGGTGGTCCAGTATGCCTTATGAGAGTCGTATTCGACAAGCTACATTTATTGAAAATATAGAATTAATAGAAAGTGATTGGGATCTTAATTTCGGTGATCGAAAAAATGAAATTGTTTTTATTGGTCAAAATTTAGATAAGGAACAAATTTATTCACATTTAAATGCCTGCCTTTCTAATGACAAAGAACTCTCGACTTCTAATTGGGAATTAGGCTACCAAGATGACTGGCCTGTGGAAAAAACCTATTCTCTATAAACTAAATCTTAAGTATTTTATTTTTTTTGATTGCTTATTATTTGATTTCTAATAGTGGAGTTTTCGGAGCTTTCCAAATTGTATATAAAGAATCTAATTCATATGTCAAAGCAGTAGGATCAAGATCAATAAGGCCATCTCCATATGCACGTTGTAAAATATCTTCAATTAAAAAATCTTCATAATTGGTTTCAGGATTATAAGTGTCTTTAAGAGAAAGTTTAAACAATGAAGCTGTTGTTTGATAAACAAAAGCTCTCCAACCGTTTCGCAATTCTTTTATCAAACTATGGGTAGTTTCGCCAGTTTGACGATGTACTAACTTAATTAAAATTCTTCCTTGGGAACGAGAAAGTTTTTTTAATTCTGCTTCAAATTCATCATATATAAACTTCTCGATTCGCTTTATGTAAGTTTTCTTTTTCCTATTACTCTTAATATTTTCAAGACGCATACTCAATTTATCTAGGCGATCTGAAGCTAATTTAGCATAAGGATAAACTCGTAAGGTTCGATTTCGCAAAATCACATACTGCCTTAATTCGTCCATACTCTTAAAACTTAAAGGTTGGAATAGAACCACTTCTTTTAATCGAATTCCTGCTTGAGGAATAGAGTCTGTTTCAAACTTATAAAGCAAATCTCCTTCAAAATTATTTGGTGCCTCGATTTGAGCCAAACTGAAGAAGGATATTGTAAAAAGCAAAAAGAAAAAGGTGCTTTTAATTAAAATATTTAGCCTGTCTATACACAGGAAATTAAAACTCATTTAAAATAATTGGTTTAATTTATTTTTTGTTTTTTGAAAAATCAAAAATACAAATATTTTATAGGTGTTATTTTATTAGGGAATATTCTTACTTTTGAGATTGTTAAAAATTCAACTTATCATTTATGAGTATTCTCGATAAAAAATCAATCACATTTTTAGAAAATTATTTAAATAATGCCGCTCCAACAGGCTACGAAAGTAGTGGACAAAAAATTTGGATGGATTATTTAAAACCTTATGTAGACGAATTTATAACAGATATTTATGGAACCGCTGTTGGAGTAATAAATCCAAAAGCAAAGTATAAAGTAGTTATTGAAGGCCACTCGGATGAAATTTCATGGTATGTTAACTACATAACTGACAATGGACTTATATATGTCATAAGAAACGGTGGAAGTGATCATCAAATTGCACCATCAAAATGGGTCAATATCCATACAAAAAAAGGAGTTGTTAAAGGAGTATTTGGATGGCCAGCAATTCATACTAGAAAAAATGGAAAAGAAGAAATTCCCAAACTAGATAATATCTTTATTGATGTTGGTGCAAAGGATAAAAAAGAAGTAGATAAAATGGGGATTCATGTAGGATGCGTGATAACTTATCCTGATACATTTAATGAACTTAATAAGGATAAATTTGTTTGTCGTGCGATAGATAACCGTGCTGGGGGTTTTATGATTGCTCAAGTAGCACGCTTAATTTCAGAAAACAACATAAAACTACCCTTTGGTCTGTATATAACAAATTCAGTTCAGGAAGAAGTAGGCCTTAGAGGTGCAGAAATGATCACTCAAACATTGAAACCAAATTTAGCACTTATAACAGATGTTTGCCATGATACTTCAACTCCAATGATAAATAAAAAAACTGAGGGACATACTGAAATTGGCAAAGGACCAGTTATATCTTATGCACCAGCTGTTCATAATAATTTAAGAGAAAGAATTATTGAAACAGCTGAAAAAAATAAAATTCCTTTTCAACGATTAGCTTCTTC
>JBJKWV010000043.1:0-14272 GCA_045561915.1 Flavobacteriaceae bacterium | reverse complement strand
TATGGAATGACCATTGAGCTAAGGACAATTCAAAGAATAAAGGTGCTGAAGTAGCTGTTTTATGTGTTTCGTTTTTACACGAATTAAAATTTAATAAAAGAGTTATCATTATGCTATAATAAAAGATAGAGGTAAATAAATTTCGTGCATTCATAAAATAATATGTTTATAGATAAGAATATTAAATTTAGTTAAATATTTAAATCAAAGAAGAAAATATATATATATTTGAGAATCTTAGGCTGAAAAAAATCAAATGAGAACAAGTTATGACGCAATAGTTGTGGGCACAGGAATAAGTGGTGGCTGGGCTGCTAAAGAACTCACAGAAAAGGGACTCAAAACATTGGTCCTTGAACGTGGGCGTATGGTCAAGCATATTGAGGATTACCCCACTATGAATGACGACCCTTGGGACTATAAAACAGGAGATGTAATTACACAAGAAACAAGGAAAGTTCAATCCAAGCAGAGTAGAACAGGATATACTACAACAGAATCGAGTAAACACTTTTTTGTCAATGATTTAAAGCACCCTTACAATGAAACTAAAAGATTCGATTGGTGTAGAGGGTACCATGTAGGAGGAAGGTCACTAACTTGGGGAAGACAAAGTTATCGACTTACAGACTTTGATTTTGAAGCAAATTTAAAAGATGGAATATCAGTTGACTGGCCAATAAGATACAAAGATCTTGCCCCCTGGTATGAATATGTTGAGGGATACATTGGAGTAAGTGGAGAGAACGTTGGTCTACCTCAATTTCCTGATGGTAATTATCTAATGCCTATGGAATTAAATTGTGTAGAAACTCGTCTAAAGTCATCAATTAAAGAAAATTATGATGATAGAATTTTAACTATCGGAAGAACAGCTATAATTACTGAAGGAACCAAACCAGGCTTAGGGAGAGTAAATTGTCAATATAGATCGAGATGTAGAAGAGGTTGTCCATACGGAGCATATTTTAGCAGTAATTCCTCAACACTTCCTGCAGCTGAAGCAACTGGTAATATGACCCTTAGACCAAATTCAATTGTTCATGAAGTCATATACGATTCTGATAAGAAAAGAGCGACAGGTGTACGAGTTATTGATACGGAGACAAAAGAGACTTTTGAATTTAATGCAAAAGTAATTTTTCTTTGTGCATCAACTGTTCCATCAACATCCATTTTGATGCAGTCAAAATCCGAAGCTTTCCCAAATGGTCTTGGGAATGACTCTGATCAACTAGGCAGAAATATTATGGATCATCATTTAGGTGTTGGCGCACAAGCTACTACTGACGATTTTAAAGAAAATTATTTTACTGGAAGACGAAATAACGGTATTTACATTCCAAGATTTAGAAATATTGGTAGAAATTCTGATAATGTAAACTTTTTAAGAGGGTATGGTTATCAAGGCGGTGGTGGCAGGTCAAGCTGGTCAGATAATATTGCTGAATTATCTTATGGAGCTGACTTCAAAGAGGCTATTATGAGTCCAGGCGATTGGAGAATTGGGTTAGGAGGTTTTGGAGAAATATTGCCTTATGAAGACAATAGAATGACCTTAGATTACGGTAAACTTGATCAATGGGATCTCCCAACAGTAACTTTTGATGCAAGTATTAAGGAAAATGAAATTAATATGAGAAAAGACATGCAAAGTCAGGCAGCAGAGATGTTAGAAAAAGCTGGATTTAAAAATATTAATGAATTTGATAATGAATATGGATTTGGTCTTGGTATTCATGAGATGGGAACTGCAAGGATGGGTAGAGATCCTAAAACCTCAGTTCTAAATTCTAATAATCAGGTCCATGGCGTACCAAATTTATATGTAACTGACGGATCAGCAATGACTTCTGCAGGTAATGTAAATCCCTCTTTGACATACATGGCATTAACTGCAAGAGCAGTAAATCATGCTGTTGAAGAATTGAAAAAATTTAATATATAAAATTTACACAAATGGATAGAAGAAAAGCCTTACAAAATATTGGAACTGGAATTGGAGCTATTTCGCTTACCCCTTCTGTTGTTAGTTTATTTCAGAGTTGCCAATCTGCATCAAATTATAGCCCTGTTTATTTTAATACAAGTGATTTTGAAAAAATCTCTCAGCTTATGGAATTAATCATTCCATCTACTGATATTCCTGGAGCAATTGAATTAAAACTTCCAGAGTTCACAGACAGTTACATAGCTGCTGTGTGGGATTCAAAACGACAAGATAATTTTTCTTCTAAATTACAATCATTTTTAACTGTGAGCTCAGAAATTTCCGCGAAAAACGTAGACCAAATGAGTATTTCAGATTGGGATGCAATTTTGGCAAAACTCCTCAAACCTGAAAATGAAATTTTGGAAGAAGAGAAAGAGGCAGAATCTTTTGCAAAAGAGTTGAGAAGTCTTACAATAAACGCCTTCAAAACTAATGAATTCATTTGTGAAAAAGTACTTGCCTATGCTCCCGTTCCCGGAGAACAAAAAGGTTGCGTTGATTTAATGGAAACAACTGGGGGTAAGGCTTGGTCTTTGTGACTAAACAGATATTTAATAATCAAATTACTTTACAATAAACTTTCCTTTCATTAATTGCCAATGACCCGGAAATGTACAGATAAAGGTGTAGATTCCTTTATTTGGAGCTTTAAATGTAATTGTGTCGCTATCACCTCCACCAAGTAATTTGGTATATGCAATAATTTCATCTCCTTCAGGGATATATTCAGTTTTCATTGCAGAAGCAGCCCTTTGTGCAAAATCACTTACATCAACATCAGCTTTTAGTAAAACGAAGTTGTGCCCCATACCTCTTTTTCCAAATTTGCCGGTATGATTCAGAGTAAGGGTTATTGTTTTTCCAGCTTCAACAAGAAGCATATTTTGGTCAAACCTCATAGTGTCGTTAGAGTTTAAAACGATTTTTGAACTAAGGATCTCTTCCGATTTTTTTTCACTAGTTGGGGTTTGTGATTTTTTTCCACTATTTTCGCCACAGCTAGTGAATATGAAGAATACAAGGGGAATTAAAAATATTTTTTTCATTATAAATTTTTGACAAAAATACTAAAATGGTTTTATAAAAATAGATTTTATGTTTTTAAAAGAATTTGAAGTGCGCTGGAGTGATTTAGATGCAAATAGACACCTATCAAATGTTTCCTATTTGACTTATGCCGGTGAAACTCGAATGGCCTTTCTACAAGAAATAGGATTTTCCCATAAAAACTTGTTTAGATTAAACATTGGACCAATAGTATTTAATGAACAATTATTTTATTTTAATGAGGTTCTTCCTGATGATAATATTCAAGTTTCTTTGGAACTGGCCGGAATGAGTAAGGATGGAACTTTTTTTGAGTTTGAACATAATTTTTATAATAATAAAGGTGTTAATGTTGGCCGGTGTGAAATGATGGGTGGTTGGTTAAACTTAGTAAAACGCAAGCTTACTCCTTTACCGGAAAAAATGCTTAACAAATTTAGAGGTAATTTTGAAACAAAAACATTTAAAGAATTAAGAGCTGAAGACACTCGTAAATGGAATAAAAAACCAAAAAATTTATCTAAATAACATTTTATGAATTTCAAGAAAATTTCAATCTATACAACTTTTCTTTTAGGAAGTATTGTTTTTGCTCAAAAAGACGTTATAGTTGAGAAAAAGTATTCCAAGACAATTGTACGCTTAGCAAAAAGTAAAAAAGTACAAACTGCTTTTAATAAGATAAAAGAGTTAGAACCTAAAACTACCAAACGTCATATTTCGCTTACTGAAATCGAAGCGCCTCCTTTTAAAGAATTTAAGCGAGCAGCTGTTTTTGCCAATTACTTTAAAGATCTGGGAGTAGATTCATTATGGATTGATAGTGAAGGAAATGTTTTAGGCTTATTGAAAGGTACTGAAGGTAAACGAACTGTAGCTCTAGATGCACATCTAGACACTGTTTTTCCTGAGGGGACCAATGTTAAAGTAAGCATCAAAAAAGACACGCTTTTTGCACCTGGGATTGGAGATGATACAAGGGGCTTATCCATGCTTTTAACAATATTAGAAACTATTAAAACTTCAGGAATCCAAACTAAAGACAATATACTTTTTATTGGTTCTGTTGGAGAAGAGGGATTAGGCGATCTCAGGGGAGTAAAACATCTTTTTAGAGATGGAGGGCCTAAAATTGATAGTTGGATAGCTATAGATGGCGGTGATATTGGAAGGATATATAATAAAGCATTGGGCTCATATCGTTATAGAGTAACCTTTAAAGGTCCAGGTGGACATTCATGGGGTGCTTTTGGTTTGGTAAATCCACATCACGCTCTTGGTGAGGCTATTAGTGATTTTGTGATTAAGGCCAATGAATTTACTTTGAAAGGACCCAAAACAAGTTATAATGTAGGAGTAATTTCGGGTGGAACTTCTATTAATTCCGTTCCTTTTGAATCCTCAATGCAAATCGATATCAGATCTATAGACCCAAGCCGCTTAGATGCAATGGAACTTTTGCTGGAAGAATCGACAAAAAAAGCTTTGGACAATCAAAATAAAATTAAAAGACAGGGCCCTAATTTAACAATGGAAATAAAAAAAATAGGTAATCGTCCTTCAGGAGAACTACCAATGTCTTTGCCCTTAGTTCAGAAAACTCTTGCAGCAGCATCATATTTTGGGGCTTCGCCTGAATTAATAAGAGGGTCAACAAATTCGAATATTCCTATTTCAAAAGGAATACCCTCAGTAACTATTGGATGTGGTGGAAAGGGCGGTAAAGTTCATTCACTTGATGAATGGTGGATTAATGAAGCAGGTCACAAAGCAATTCAGATGACTCTATTGCTTCTTCTTTCTGAAACAGGTTTAGTAAACTAGATCCCCCTAAATTTAACTTGGTGTAAAATTAAACCAGATGCAGGTGCTATATAATCCATCTTGAGCGAATTATTTTTTGAAAGACTTTGGGAAATATAATCTAAATCAATTTCACCTTTACCCAACTTTATTAAAGCTCCCATCATTAGGCGAATTTGATGTCTACCAAATCCTTTTCCAATTACCTTGAGAAAATAACTTTTTTCAGGAAAAAAATTAGCTTTATAAATAGTGTTATCGATAATCTCACAACAACTTAACTCTCTTTCAAAAGTTCCTTCTTTTCGAGGCTTGTAACAATAGGTTTTAAAATTATGTTTTCCTTGAAATAAAGTTGCTCCTTTTCTCATGAGGTTAATATTTAAGGTTTCATGAATTGTAGTTAATAAGGGTGCACAAAATGGATGAAATTTCGAGCCACACGCAAAAACATAATGGTATTCTTTTTCTTTAACATCTTTAATAATATTAAATACAGGATCAACTTCTTTAATTGACAGGGCTCTAATGTCTTGGGGTAAATTGAAATTAAAATTTTCCAAAAAACCATCAAGATTTTTAATTTGGTAATCTTCTATAAACAACTCAAATGCAGTTTCATTAGCAGAAACCATGGCATCTGTTCTTCCTGAACCAAGTGTTTTGAAAATTTTTTTTTTCAAAATAAAATTTAATGTCTTATCAATCATTAGATGAAGAGTTTTATGTTTCGTTTGTTTTTGCCAACCATGGAAACGATAACCTAGAAACTGAATTTTGATTAAATAGTAAAAACTTTTTTTTGACATAGAATTTATCAGACAATTAATTTACATCGATAAAATTAATTTAAGATTAGATAAAATGAAAATTCAAAATTAGTTATCTGTTGTTGTAGCTTCCCTTTTTTTTGATGCTAAATATACACCCGTAAAAACAAGTATACACGCAAGAATTTTTATGCTGTCAAGGACGTCATTTCCTGTAATTACTGCATATACAATAGTGATAATCGGCTGAAGGTATGTAAAGGCTCCTATAGTGGTTGCAGGGAGAGTTTTTAATGCATAAACATTTAGCATATATGTTAAAAATGTAGTACCCACTATAACAAAACCAATTCGCCAAATTGCTTCAAATGGCAATGTATTCCATGAAATTTCGAGAAATTCAGTAATTGTAAATGGGAAGGTATAAATAACACCAAGTAAAAACATCCATTTCATCAAAGTTATCGTGCTGTATTTTTTTGTCAGAGGTTTAACCATCACAAGATAAGCTCCAAAACAAATTGCATTTATCAATAACATAATATTACCTAAAGAAACATTGGGGGCATTTATTACTCTACTGGAATTACCGTAAAGTATTAGTAAAACGGCTCCTATAAATCCTAAAATTATTCCTAAGACTTTAAATCTAGTTAGTTTTTCATTAAGGAAAAAAGCAGATAAAATCAAAATAATGATTGGGGTCAAGGTTACAATTACTCCACTATTTATGGGAGTTGAAAGTTGAAGACCTTTAAAAAACATTAACATATTTATGCACATTCCAAATAAGGAAGCAATTGCAATTCTAAAAAAGTCTTTTCGTTCGATAGTTTCTTTAGGCATAATGAAACTAACAGACCAAAATAGAATAGAAGCACCAACAACCCGAAGCATGATAAATCCAAAAGGACCAACATAATGAGGCATCACTACTTTGGCAATAGTATGATTCATACCATATATTGTAGTAGCACCAAAGGCAGCAAGTAATGCTAGAGCCCTATTGTTCATTTAAAAATGATTTAGCTGCTGATATAGTTTTAGATGAATTTCCAACGAAAATATGTCCATCATATAGTAATACTGGACGCTTCAAAAAGGTGTAGTGCTCCAAAAGAAGTGATTTATATTTTTGTTCATTTAGTTTTACATCTTTGGGGCTTAGCTTTTTAAAAAGTTGTGCTCGTTTATTTATAAGGGCCTCATAACTACCAACCATTTTATATAACACTTCTAATTGAGAAACAGTAATAGGATTTTTCTTAATATCAATTTGAGATATACTTTCATCCATAGGAAGTTCATTTAAAATTCTTTTACAAGTATCACAGCTACTTAAGTAGAAAAATCTTCTCATAATATTATTTTAATATTACAAATAAAAATCATTTTTATTGAACATAAGTGTTTTGCCTAAAATCAAATACCTTTACATGGTTAAATTTTGACAATGAAAGAAAAACTTCATTTTAATAGCGCAACAATTCATGGAGGGCAAAATCCTGACAAAGCCTATGGAGCTGTAATGCCGCCAATTTACCAAACTTCAACCTATGCTCAGTCTACCCCTGGTGCTCATAAAGGTTTTGAATATAGTAGAACACATAATCCTACTCGTCAAGCTTTAGAAAGGTCTTTAGCGAGCATTGAGGAAGGAGCTTATGGATTTGCTTTTGGATCTGGTCTTGCCGCAATGGACGCAGTATTAAAATTATTAAAACCAGGAGATGAAATTATTTCTACAGATGACCTCTATGGTGGGTCATACCGTTTATTTAAAAAAATATTTGAAGATTTTGGGCTAAAGTTTCATTTTGTTCCTATGCATAATACGGAACACATAGCTTCTAAAATTAATAAGAAAACAAAATTGATTTGGGTTGAAACTCCTACAAACCCTATGATGAATATCATTGATATCAAATCTATTGTTAATTTAGTGAAAGGGAAAGATATTTTAGTAGCAGTTGATAACACATTTGCTTCTTCATATATTCAACAACCTTTAATTTTGGGTGCAGATATTGTAATGCACTCTGCAACTAAATATCTAGCTGGTCACTCGGATGTAGTTCTGGGAGCTTTGATACTAAATGACCCTAGTCTTGCTGAAAAAATTGGTTTTATCCAAAATGCTAGTGGCGCTATCTGTGGACCAATGGATAGTTTTTTAACTTTAAGAGGCATTAAAACCTTGCACGTTCGCATGCAAAGGCATTGTGAAAATACAGCCACAATTGCACATTTTTTAAATAGCCATCCCAAAATAGAAAAGGTTTATTGGCCTGGGTTTGAATCTCATCCTAATCATAAAGTAGCAAAAGCTCAGATGAAAGATTATGGAGGTATGCTATCTTTCATTACTAAAGGAGCAAATTATGAAGCAGCTATAAGTATTGTAGAGCGTTTAAGACTTTTTACTCTTGCAGAATCTTTGGGCGGTGTGGAAAGTTTAGCAGGACATCCTGCTAGCATGACTCATGCATCTATTCCAAAAAAAGTCAGAGAAAAAAGTGGTGTAGTGGATGCTTTAATTCGTTTAAGTGTTGGAATCGAGGATGTACGTGACTTGATCTCTGATTTAGAAAAAGCGATAGGTTAATAAACGATCAATGGATATTTCAGGGGGAAAGATAATTTATTTTGCATCCGATCAACACTTTGGAGCCCCAACAGGATTCTTAAGCAAACAACGCGAAAGTATTTTTATCAAATGGCTTGAACAAATTGAAAAAAATGCTGCTGCTATTTTTTTATTAGGTGATTTATTCGATTTTTGGTTTGAATATAAAACAGTTATTCCTAAAAGATATGTAAGGATATTAGGCAAATTAGCTTCTGTCGCTGACAGAGGAATTCCAATACATTTTTTTGTTGGAAATCATGATTTATGGATGAAAGATTATTTTGAAACAGAATTAAATATATCAGTTTATCATAAACAAAAAGAATTTATATTTAATTCAAAAATCTTTTTTATTGCCCATGGAGATGGCTTGGGGCCAAATGATAAGGGGTATAAATTAATTAAAAAAATTTTCACAAATTCTTTGGCCAAGAGGTTATTTCAAGCATTACATCCAGATATAGGAATACGCCTTGGAAATTATTTTTCATTGAAAAATAAATTGATTACAAAGGACAATGATTTAGCCTTTATGGGTGAAGAAAAAGAATGGTTAGCATTGTATGCTAAACGCAAGCTAAAGGAAAAGCATCGTGATTATTTTATTTTTGGACACAGGCATATTCCGATGGAAATTAAATTAAACGACAATTCAACATATATCAATTTAGGAGATTGGGTTTCACATTATACTTATGCAACTTTTGATGGAAGTTGTCTTGAGCTTAAAAAGTGGAAAGTCAAATAGTAGCATGATAGAACAAAAATCTTTAATTCTTGAAAATGCAGTTATTGTCGGAGTCATTAACGGAAGGCAGAATGAAAATCAATCTAGAGAGTATATGGATGAATTGGAATTTTTGACATATACTGCTGGTGGAAAAGTCCTAAATCGATTCACCCAAAAGATTGATCCACCCAATCCTAAAACCTTTATAGGAACTGGGAAAATGTTGGAAGTTTTTGATTTTGTAAAAAAAAATGACATTTCTTCTATTATTTTTGATGATGAGTTAACCCCAGCTCAACAGGGAAACATTGAAAAAATCCTAAAAATTAAAGTTCTTGACAGGACTGGACTTATTTTAGATATTTTTGCTCAGCGAGCTAAAACTAGCTATGCTCGAACTCAAGTTGAGCTTGCCCAATATCAATATTTACTACCTCGCTTAAAAGGTCTATGGACCCATTTGGAACGTCAAAAAGGAGGAATTGGTATGAGAGGACCAGGTGAAACTGAAATTGAAACGGATCGTAGAATTGTAAGAGATAAAATCTCTTTGCTTAAAAAGAAATTGATTACTATCGATAAACAAATGGCAACTCAAAGAGGTAATCGAGGAGCTCTAGTCAGAGTAGCATTGGTTGGATATACAAATGTTGGGAAATCAACGTTAATGAATGTCATTGCTAAGAGTGACGTTTTTGCTGAGAATAAACTTTTTGCAACCCTTGACACTACAGTAAGAAAAGTAGTAATAGGGAATCTCCCTTTTTTATTAAGTGATACTGTAGGATTTATAAGAAAATTACCAACTCAGTTAGTAGAATCATTTAAAAGTACACTTGATGAGGTCCAGGAAGCTGACCTATTGCTCCATATAGTTGACATTTCTCATCCTAATTTTGAAGAACATATAGAATCAGTTAATCAAATTCTTAAAGAAATAAAAAGCCTTGATAAACCCACTTATATGGTCTTCAACAAGATTGATATCTATGAGCCTAAATACTGGGATGAAACGGAATTAGTTGAGTCAAGGGGAAAGAAACATTATAGCCTTGAGGAATGGAAACAAACTTGGATGAGTACAATGAATGGGCAAGCTCTTTTTATTTCTGCTAGGAATAAAATGAATATTAAAGAGTTTAGAAATAAAGTTTATGATGAGGCACGAAAAATACATGTTACGCGCTTTCCATATAATCATTTCTTATACCCTGAAATTTTGAGTGAAGAATAGAATAAAATTTTGACAACCATATATTAAACTGACCTATTATTTACATATGCATTGGCTTGGCTTGTAGGAAGTATAACCATATCTGCAATATTTACTTTTTCCGGGACTTGGGTCATGTATAAAATGGCATCCGCTATATCGTCAGCATTTAGGGCATTCATTCCTTCATAGACCTTTTTTGATCTTTTTTGATCGCCTTTAAAACGAACATACGAGAACTCAGTTTCTACTAAGCCTGGGTGAATTGCTCCTACTCTAATCCCAAGAGGATTTAGATCAACTCTTAAGCCTTTAGTAAAAGAATCAACGGCAGCTTTACTACTACAATATACACTTCCATCAGGATATACCTCTTTTGCTGCGATAGATCCCAAATTGATTATTTGTCCTTTTTGTTTTTCAACCATAAAAGGAAGTACTGCCTTGGTTACATACATTAAGCCCTTAACATTACTATCAATCATTGCATCCCAATCATCTAAATTTGCTGTTTGAGCAGAATCCATCCCATGTGCATTTCCTGCATTATTGATCAGCACATCAATTTTTTTAAACTCTTTAGGGAGACTTTCTATAGCCTTAAAAACAGCCTTTTTATCTCTAACATCAAATATGCGAGACTGGTGATTTTCGCCTAAGTCTTTTACTAAAACATCCAGTTTTTCTTTTCTTCTTCCACATAATATCAATCTAGCTCCTAAATTATCAAAACGGATTGCAGTTGCCCGACCAATTCCACTTGTGGCACCTGTAATTAAAATAATTTTATTTTTCATATTATTAAGGTAAAGGTTTTCCCATACTGGCCTCAAGTAACAAAAACCAGTCTATAATATCCATTTTTATATCTATTGCCTCGATTGATTTTTTCATTCTTTTAACAGAGGTTGTACCCACAACGGGATATATTTTTGAGGGATTACAAATTAACCAAGCTAAAAGAAGTTGATCCTCTGAACAATTATATTTTTTAGATAAAGGGACAATTACCTTCTGAATTCGTTGTTTTTGAATGGAATTTTCCTTAAAATAAGATCCGAGTGGGCTCCATGCCATGGCTCCTATATTTTGATATTTCATATGGTCTAAAGTTCCATCAAACATTGAAATCTCATAAGTTAGTGAGCACTCCAACTGGTTCCAAGTTATTGAGACTTCTTTTTGAAGTAATTGCATTTGTGAAGAAGTAAAGTTGGAAACCCCAAGCTGTTTTACTTTTCCTTCTTTTTGGAGCTTTTGAAATTCTTCAGCTACAATAGCTCCGTCAATCAGTGGGCTAGGGCGATGAAGCAAGAGTACATCGATATAGTCTGTTTGTAGTTTAAGTAATGAGTTTTCTACACTCATTCGAATGTGAGAGGCACTATAATCATAATGCTTTACGGGAAGTGGCCTTGCTTCACAGGGCATTTGGATTCCACATTTTGTTATAAATTGGACATTTTCTCGTGGTATTCCACTTTCTTTAAATGCTATTCCAAATTCTTTTTCTGTAGTATAACCGCCATAGATATCAGCGTGATCAAAAGTGGAAATTCCCAAACTCATCGCTCCTTCAATAAGTGCCCTCATTTTTTTTGTAGAAAAATGGCTTCCCCATGATCCCCATGTCATAGTTCCGGAAATTATTCTCGAAAAAGGTTTCATTTTGATAGAATATTATTTTTCCATTCTAAATTAGAAACAATTGGGGGTTTTCTGATTTTCGAACTATTCAATTTTTAACCAATTGTTAACAATGAAATGACAATATATTTTTGAAATTTGCAATCCTAAAAAATATAGATATTCCTATGGAAAGCAATACAAATCAAACGGTCGATATTAAGGCCATAAATGAGAAAATTGAAAAGGAAAGTGCATTTGTAGATTTACTTACTCTAGAGATGAAGAAGGTAATTGTAGGACAAAAGCAAATGGTTGACCGCCTCCTTATTGGTCTTTTAGGGAAAGGACATATCCTTTTAGAGGGAGTCCCTGGTCTTGCAAAGACACTAGCTATTAACACACTAAGCCAAGCTGTAAAAGGAAGTTTTAGCCGGATTCAGTTCACTCCAGACCTTCTTCCTGCAGATGTAGTTGGAACAATGATTTATAATATCAAACAGAATGACTTTTCTATCAAAAAAGGCCCTGTTTTTGCTAATTTTGTTTTAGCAGATGAAATTAATAGAGCGCCAGCAAAAGTACAATCTGCCCTTCTAGAGGCAATGCAAGAGAAGCAAGTAACTATTGGAGATACAACTTTTAAGCTTCAAGCCCCTTTCTTAGTAATGGCAACTCAAAATCCTGTAGAACAAGAAGGAACCTATCCACTTCCAGAGGCCCAGGTAGATCGCTTCATGCTAAAAACTGTTATTGATTATCCTAAGCTGGACGAGGAACAACTTATTGTAAGAAATAATTTAAACAGTAATATCACAAATATAAAACCTGTAGTAACTACAAAGCAAATCATATCTGCTCAAGAAACGATTAAAGAAGTATATATGGATGAAAAAATCGAGACCTACATTTTAAATCTAGTTTTCGCAACCCGATATCCTGAGAATTATAATTTGGAATCAATTAAGCCACTTATAAGCTTTGGAGCTTCTCCAAGGGGTAGTATTAATCTTGCTACAGCAGCCAAATGCCACGCTTTTTTAAGACACAGAGGGTATGTTATACCAGAAGACGTTCGTGCAGTAATTTTCGATGTTTTAAGACACCGCATCGGCTTGACTTACGAGGCTGAGGCAGAAAATATAACATCAGAAGGCTTGATTACTCAAATCATCAATGAAGTAGAAGTCCCTTAAATTATTAATTAATAATTTATTAGAACTAACCGGACGATGTTATGGATACAAAATCGCTATTAAAAAAAGTTCGTAAAATAGAAATTAAGACAAGACGTCTTAGTGACAATGTTTTTGGCGGGGAATACCATTCTACATTCAAAGGCCGAGGAATGACCTTTAGTGAAGTAAGACAATATCAATTTGGCGATGATGTACGATCTATTGATTGGAATGTAACCGCGCGATATAATGAACCCTTTGTAAAAGTTTTTGAAGAAGAACGTGAACTAACTCTAATGTTAGTGGTGGACGTAAGTGGATCAGAAGCGTTTGGCACTAAAACTCAGTTTAAGAGAGAGATCCTTACAGAAATTGCCGCAACTCTTGCATTTTCTGCCTTAAAAAACAATGATAAGGTTGGACTATTACTATTTTCTGACCAAGTAGAACTATTTATTACGCCTAAAAAAGGAAGATCGCATATATTGCGAATTATTAGAGAATTATTAGAATTTAAGCCCCAAAGTTTCAAAACCAATATAAGCAATGCTCTAGAGTTTCTGACCGGAGTACTAAAGAAGAAAGCAATTGTCTTTGTATTATCAGATTTCATGGATGAGGGATACAGCAAGACTCTAAGGATTACAGCTAAAAAGCATGATTTAACAGGAATTCGAGTTTATGACTCAGTCGAAACTAAACTTCCAAAGCTAGGTATTGTACCAATAAGGGATTCTGAAACTGGATTGGTTCAATGGGTAAATACTTTTTCAAAAAGGATTAGAAAAAATTATGAGAATAAATATATTAACCACGTAAAAACATATGAAGAACTATTTAGTAAAAATGGAGCAGGACACTTGAGTTGCAGCGTAGATGAAAGCTATGTGAAAAAACTTTTAGGATATTTTAAAGCGAGGTTATAAGATGATAAAAAGGGGGTTTATATTTTTTATTTTCTTTACTTCATTCAATTTTTGGGGGCAAGATAAAGCAACTCTTACTGTTGCGGTAGACTCAACAGTAATTAAAATTGGAGAACGACTTAATTATATTCTTCAAGTCAAAGCTGATAGTTTATCTCAAGTCGTTTTTCCTGAAAGTCCTTTATTTGCACCTTTTGAATTATTAGAAGATAGCCCGATAGACACAATTCGAGCAGAATCTCACTATTTGTACACCAAGAAATATGCCCTTATTCAATTTGATTCTGGCAATTATTTTTTGCCCCAGCAACAGGTATTAATAAATGGATTTTCAAAAATTGCAGAATTAATCCCTGT
>JBJKWV010000042.1:0-15862 GCA_045561915.1 Flavobacteriaceae bacterium | reverse complement strand
GAATAATTATATGAAAAAGTTGTATTTAGATAATCTGCCAGAGCTTTTAGGTTTTTCACCTCATTTTCATGGATTAATCCTCGGTTATCAACAGGAAGGTTTAATAAAAGAGAACTATTAAGTCCCACAGAGTTATAATATATATCTACCAATTTGGATAAAGACTTGACTTGGTCATCCTGCTCAGGATGATAATACCAACCTGGTCGTATGGAAACATCGGTTTCGGTCGGTACCCAGTGTGTTCCGTTTTCCTGTCCAGATGCAAAACGTTGAAAATCAGGCATTCCTGCAAAAACACTATCACGGTATATTGGTGACCAAGTAGTTTCATTAGCATATCCTTTTTCGTTTCCAACCCAACGAATATCTGGCCCTGCATCGCTAAAAATAACTGCTTGAGGCTGTAAACTTCGGACAAGTTCAATAGTTTTAGGCCAATCGTAATACATTTTTTTATCTACTCTTCTTTCTTCATTTGCTCCACCATAAAAACCATCGCCTCCATTTGCACCATCGAACCATACTTCAAAAATTTCTCCATATTCAGTTAATAATTCTCGAAGCTGATTACGGAAATATGTAATATATTCTGATTTACCATAACTGGGGTGATTTCGATCCCACGGGGATAAATACACACCAAATTTCAATCCATATTCTTTACAAGCCTTTGACAATTCTCGAATTAAATCCCCTTTACCCATTTTCCAAGGTGAATTTTTTACCGAATGCTCCGTGAACTTACTTGGCCATAAACAGAAACCATCGTGATGTTTAGCAGTAATAATGATCCCTTTCATGCCAGCTTCTTTGACTACACGAGCCCATTGTCGCGCATCCAATTCGGTAGGGTTAAATTGAGAAGGCTTTTCATCTCCGTAACCCCACTCTTTATTAGTAAATGTATTCATATTGAAATGAATAAATGCGTAATATTCTAATTCTTGCCAATCGGATTGGTATTTATTAGGAATTGGTCCTACAGGCTCTAAATCAGATTCGATAGTTATGCATTTTGTTATAAATATTAAAGAAAATATTAAAAAAAAGAATTTTTGAAGCATACTAAATTGATTTAAATTTTAATGAAAATTGCCTTTTTATAAAGCCAATAACAAATATACCATAAGCCAAAAAGCACTACAAAGCCTGAAATTAAGTCTGCAATCCAAGGAGAAAATCTCGAAATGAGACTGCTTGAAAAAGGTTTTACTATCTTAAGTATTAAACCACCTCCACCAAGTGAAGCAAAAAGGTAAATAAATAGTGGATTGACCCCTACAACCCTAAATACAAATGTTTTTTTGATTACTTGTTTTACATCAATTAGCCAATAGCAAAATGCTAATGCAAAAAAAGTCCATCCTCCAGAAAGCAGTACAAAAGAGGTAGTTGATATCCGTTTTATTACCGGGGTAAAAAATGCAGTACTATAACCTAAAATAAGTGCTAGAAAAGCAGCTACCAAAAGACGCTTTAATTTTTTTTCATGACTAGTATTACTCATCAACCATCTGCCTGCAATAACGCCCCATAAAGTATGAGATGTTGTAGGAATAGCATTAAATGCTGCCCAGTGGCCACCGTATTCATATCCTGAAATAAAGATATTAAACCAAGCTCCAAAGTTTTCTCCAGCAACAAATGCTTGATCAAATCCAACTACTGGAAAAAAACGATATAATAAATCTGAAATCATTATAAAACTTAAGCTAGCTATTATCTTTATGTTAAATGATTGTTTCAATAGCAGAAAAGATATTAGGTAGGTAAATGATAATTGAGCCAATACATTATCAAACTGAAAAACGATTTTTTCAGGTCCTACACAATAATATACCCATCCAAAAAATAATAATAAAAATGATCTTCGAAATGCATGATTTCGAATCTGCTTTTCGGAATCACCTTTTTTCTTTCGATTTTCATATGAAAGAGGAATAGAAACCCCAACAATAAACATAAAAAAGGGTTGAACTAAATCCCAAAAATGTAAACCTTCCCATTTGGCATGATGAAAAAGAAAATTAATAGTAGCGGTTAAGTTTTCGCTTCCTGAATCCATCAGTACTTCAAAAACATGGGCAAACTCTGCAATAAGCAAGAACATCACAAATCCTCTAAAAAAATCGATTGAGACTAAACGATTTTCAAGTTTTGTTGAGCTCATTTCAATTCAATTCTAATTACAGTATCTATATCATCTTTTGAAAGTTCAGAAACATCAATTGACAAGCCAAATCTATCATTCCTGAAGGCTACTTTGGCCTTAGTTTTCATGTCAAAGATTCCCTTAATTCTGACTGGAACTTGTTCTGCATGAATCATATTTATTTCGGGATTCAAAAGATGAAGGTAAACTGTTTTTTCTTTTTGAGTTGAAACATAATCGTCGTTTGGGGGAATTGGTCCTTTTCGTGTACCATAAATTGTTTTACCGTTTTGCTTTAACCAATTTCCTATTGCTTTTAGAGAGGATTGATGTTTTGGTTGAATTTTTCCGTTAGGCATAGGCCCAACATTCAAAAGCATATTACTCCCGTAGCCCGCAGCTTTAATCAAATAGTGGATTAATTCTTTATCAGACTTATGTTTTCTGTCTTGTAAATTAAAACCCCAGGAACCATTAATTGTTTCGCAGACTTCCAAAGGCACAGTACCTATTTGGTCAGCAGGCGTACCCCATCCTGTTGAATTATTTCCCGGTAAATCTTTTTCAAACATTTGAAAGTCTTCACCATCTATTACTCCAATATGGTGATTATTACCAATAAGAGCTTGAGGCTGTATCTCGTGGATCATTCCATAGATTTCATCATAATGCCAATTAACTTTAAGTTCTCCAAATTTTTTCCCATCCCATTCTTTTTGATCCCAATGACCATCAAACCAAATTCCTCCAATTTCTCCATAATTTGTAAGTAATTCTTTTAATTGAGATTTCATAAAGAAGATATAATCTTCCCACTCTCCCTCTCCACGACCGAGTATACCATTTCCTGTTCTCCCTCTAGGAAAATAGTCATCTCGATTCCAATCTAATAAAGAATAATAGAAAAATAACTTAATATTTTGTTTGCGACATTCTTCAGCTAACATTTTAATTATATCTTTTCCATAGGGTGTTGCATCGACTATATTGTAATCGGTAACCTTTGAATCAAACATAGAAAATCCATCATGATGTCGACTAGTAATAGTAATATATTTCATTCCAGCATCCTTAGCCATAGAAACCCATTCTTTTGGATCAAAATCGATAGGATTAAAAAATTGAGGGAGTTTTTCATATTCTTCAATACTAATATTTTGATTATTCATTACCCATTCTCCATCTCCTAAAACACTGTAAACACCCCAGTGGACAAAAAGCCCAAATCTAGCATCTTGAAACCAATTTCTAGCTTGAATATTTTCAGGAGATGGTTGATATTCTTGAGCGTCTAATGAAAAAGAAAAAAGAAAATTTAAAAGAAAAATATAATGAAGCGAAAGTCTCATAGTTAAATTTTATTAATCAAAATTTGATAAATGAAGTAAAATGAAAATTTTCAACATTATAAAGTAAATTTCAACATCCCCCTAAATTTACCCCACCCAAAGTGAAGGTCCATTTCACTATCACCACTTTTCTTAAAAATCATGGAGAAAGCTTCAAGTGAATCATCTGCTATAGTTGTTGGCACGGAAACTCTTGTTACATCAAGACCTTTATTATAACTATATGCTCCCCAAACATGAGTAGCTTTATTAATTATAAGAGTCATTTGCCCCTCTGAAGGAATAGCATACATAGTATAAGACCCAGCATCTATTGTAGTTCCTGAAACTTTCATGGGAATGAAAAGTGTCAATTCTGTTGACTCGTTAGCACCCATTCTCCATATCTTTCCATTTGGAACTAAAGATTCATATGCTCTCCCCTTAAGTTGAGGACGACTATATAATATTCTCGCCCATTTTTTTTCTCCCCCGATTTTCAGGGAATTCAATCATATCCAAGGGACTTTTATCTAGTCCTTTAAATTTCTGAGCTTGTACTAAGTTTACAACAAATAGAGTTAAAATTGAGATAATTAAGTTTTTCATAAATATGTTTTTATACAATATAAAAACAAGTTATTTAAAAATATTTAAAAAGTCTGTTAAAAGGAACATTTTAAATAAACTGGATGATGATCAGATGCCCATAAACCTTTTGGTGTTTTAATCCATAGGTGTTCTGCACTTAGGACTCTGAATCCTTTTTGAAATATATAGTCAATTCTCCTGTTGGCATCTTTAGTTATATCAAAACCATTAAAGGTTCCATATTTTGGATCATTTAAATTAAGATCACTTAAGACGTCATTTAAATTTGATTGGAATTTTTTAATCGGCAAAGTTTCTGGAGTTAAATTTAAATCTCCCGTAACAATTATTGGATAATCATTAACATTAAGAATTGAAATTTGTTCTAAAATAAGATTGACTGATTCAGATCTAGCTATTTGCCCTAAATGATCAAAATGAGTATTAAATACCCAAAATTGTTTTTTTGATTTACGGTCTATAAATAAAGCGTAAGTACAGATCCTTTCTAAAGCTGCATCCCATCCCACTGAAATTTTTTGAGGAGTCTCAGACAACCAAAAAGTGGAAGACATTAATACTTTTAATTTTGACTTCCTATAAAATATAGGACTATATTCCCCTTTAGTTTTTCCATCCTCACGACCTACTCCTACATATTTATATTCTTTCAATAAGTTTGAAAGATCGGCTAGTTGGTTGTTAAGGACCTCCTGCATACCAATTATATCAGGCGAACTTTTCAAAAGATAAGAAGCTAAAGTTTCTTTTCTAATATCCCATTGATTTTCTCCATCTTGAGAATTATCATACCTAATATTATATGAAACTACCTCTAAAGTATTTTCAAAAATTGAAATAACACTCATAAAGGATAATAGAAAAAGTAGTATAGGCATTTTTTTTATTTAAATTTCAATATATAAAATATAAAGATCCTTTCTGTAAAACTTGATGTTATTTAAGTATGATTAAATTGACTATATTTCATTCAATGAATCATTAACCATAAACAATGAAAAAAAATTTATTTTTAATTTTATTACTTGTATTTATAAAGTGTAGTACTTGGGATAATGTTGAAGAATATATTCCACCACCAGAATTAAGTGTTGACGAGACTACCACTGTAGAATATCCACCGCTGCCACACATAAAAATTAATACCTATTCAAAAGAAATTGTTGATGAACCAAAAATTAAAGGATTTTTAGAAATTTTTCAAGGTGATGAAAAGATAGAAGAACACAATATCGGAATTGAAATCAGAGGGTCATCATCACAATTTTTTGATAAGAAATCGTATGGTTTTGAAACTTGGGATGAATCCGGTGAAGATTTAAACGTATCCCTTGCGGGTTACCCAGAAGAGGAAGATTGGATTCTTTATGGCCCATATAGTGACAAATCACTTATCAGAAATGTTTTAATCTATAATTTATCAAATCAAATTGATCGATATGCAACAAAAACAAAATTCTATAATCTTGATATAAACAATCAATTTTTAGGGGTTTATGTTTTAATGGAAAAAATAAAAAGAGATAAAAACAGAGTTGATATAAGTAAAAATAAAGCTGAAGATATCTCAGGAGGATATATTATTAAAATTGATAAACCTACAGGTGATGGTGATTCTTTTAATTCAGATATTGCATTTATGTCCGAATATACCTCTGGGGGAGTCAAAGGGTTAAATAAAAATCCTGTTTTTCTATATGAGTACCCCAAGAATGATGACATTTCAAATGATCAAAAACAATATATCCAAAATTACATGCAAGGATTTGAGAATGCCTTAGCATCAGAAGATTTTAAATCATTGGAAGATGGTTATAGACAATTTATTAATGTTGATACCTTCATTGATTTTTTTATTTTAAATGAAATAACAAGAAATGTTGATGGTTACAGAATCAGCACCTTTATGAATAAAGATAAAGGGGGAAAACTAAATATGGGTCCCATCTGGGATTTTAACATTGCATTTGGAAATGCCAATTATTGCGGAGGAGAGTTAACATCTGGCTGGGCATTCAATTTTAATGAAATCTGTCCTCAAGATGGAATGCATGTTCCTTTCTGGTGGAAAAGGTTATTAGAAGATCCCGAATATGTTTCAGAACTTAAGGAAAGATGGTCTTTTTTAAGGGCAAATGAATTTTCTAATGAATCTATAATGAATACAATAGACAATTTAAAACTTGAATTAGAAAAAAGTGATGCAACAACAAGAAATTTTGGAAAATGGTTGATTTTAGGGAAATATATATGGCCTAATAATTTTATAGGCAATAAATACTCTGAGGAAATAGATTACCTGAAAGACTGGATTGAGAAAAGACTTTCTTGGATGGATAATGAGATTAATGTTATTGAGTAAATAAAAATGAAACGGAGAAAATTTATTTATAACACTACCTTGAGCACATTTGGATTAATGGGTTTATGTTCTTTTGATAAACAACTATTAAGTAATCCAAATATCAAAATCACACTTACTCCTTGGTCATTAATAAGATCTGGATATGGAGGTAATGATCCTTTAAATATCAATTTACTAGATATCCCTAAAGTTGCTAAATCCTTGGGTTTTGATTATATCGATCATGAAATGTTTCATTTTCCTCCTAACCTAAATCAGGATTATATAAATAATATGAATAATGCCATGGAATCAGCTGGTGTGAAAAGTGCTGTGATGCTTACAGGAGGAAAAGGAGATATTGGAGACAAAGATTCTAAAAAACGTAAAAATGCAATTGCTACATATAAGTATTGGATTGATATTGCAGCTGAACTAAACTGTAAAGCGGTTAGAAATGTTTGTGGGGAGTATATTACAATCCCCCTCAAAGAAAAACTTATTTATGCCATACAAGGGGTTAAAGAATTAGGAAAATATGCGGCATCAAAGGATTTAGATTTACTAATTGAAAATCACAATGGATATTCATCAGATCCAGAGTGGCTAATAAGCCTTATGAAGGGTGTTAATCTAAAAAATGTAGGAGTTTTAGGAGACTTCACAAATTGGACATTAGAAAGAAATCCAGATACATTTTATCCCGATCCTTATAAGGGATTTGAAATTCTTTCACCTTACATTCGAGCAATTAGTGCTAAATCGGAAAGTTTTGACAAAAATGGAGAGGAAATCAACACTGATTTTAAAAGGATGTTTTCTATATTAGAAAGGGCTCCTAATTTTATTTATGCTGGTGTGGAGTTTTTCGGAAATGAAATTTCAAGAAATAAAGGATCTGTTAATACAAGAAAATTGATTGAAAAAGTTTTAGGAAAATCTTAGCGTGTTAAATATATCCAACCTTGATAGTCTATATTCCCATCTTGTTCTAAATCTAATTTGAAAAAATAACTGCCCTCAGGAAACTCTTTACCCCCTGCATCAGCTGGCCAGTTATTTTGATAATTCCGTTTAGAATAAACTAATACTCCACTTCTAGTATAAATCGACAACATATTATTGGAATAATTGTTGATTTTTAATATTATAAATTGATCATTGATACCATCACCATTATCAGAAACATATTGACTAATTAATAAGTCATCAAAAGTTGATGGATTTAGATCAATCGAATCTTCAATATTATCATTGTCTTTATCATTATCTAAACAGTCAGGTATTCCATCTTTATCAAAGTCAGGACTTAAGGATTTTTCATCTTTAGGGTCAGATCCACAGGCAATTTCATCTTCATCAGATTGTCCGTCATTATCATCATCTAAATCACATATATCTCCAAATAAATCCTCATCATAGTCTTCTTGCTCTGGATTAAAATTTTTTGGACAAACATCACAAGAATCACCAATTCCATCTTGATCAAAATCTAATTGATCATTGTTTTCAATATTGATGCAATTATCGCAAGCATCTCCAAACCCGTCTTCATCAACATCAGACTGATCAGGATTGGGAACATCTGGACAATTATCAGATATTTGAAGTGTGAAGCCTGGTGAAAATGGCACACCATCTCCATCATCGTCAAGGTTTGGAAATTCATTTACATTTATAGGGTCAGTATTAAAAAATATTTCAATTTCGTCGACATAGCCATCTCCATCATCATCTGAGTCTAAACAATTAGGAATACCATTATTATCTGTATCTAATGCTAATTCATTATTGTTTAGTGGATCACTTCCACATTCAATTTCAACTTGATCACTCTGTCCATCATTGTCATCATCATCATCAAAATAATCTATTATTAAATCAAGGTCAGTATCTTTCGGAAAACTATTAAGATCTAAACTATCTGTTCCAACTTCATCTTCTAATTCGTCACTGAACCCATCATTATCATCATCTGGATCAAGTAAATTTATTATACCATCATCATCTGTATCTTCGGGATATTCGTTAATATTTAATGGATCAGTTTCAGATTGAATTTCTATAATATCACTGAATCCATCACCATCATCATCTAAGTCAGCATTATTACCTAAACCATCACCATCAGTATCATCCCATTCTGATGGATCAAAAGGAAATGCATCAATTTCATCATTTACTCCATCACCGTCCGAATCTAGTTGAGGTGTGTCGTCATTATTAGAATCTGACTCTTCTTCATCATTGTTGCAGAAGTTTAGGTTATCTGTAATAATTAAACTTGCAGTAGTTGAAGCAGTATTTCCTGAACTATCAGTTACAGTATAAATAATTTGTTGCTCACCAATGTTTGCACAATTTAAAATCTTCTGATAAAAATTTAAATTTGAACTTTTCAAAGTTGGAATTTCAGCCCTTTGTTCACGAGTAATTTGTGTTTGATTTATTAAAAATTGCTCTGATTTTACTGAAAAAATACTATAGCTTTCAAGTAAGCAATTATCTGAACTACCATTATCAATAGCAATCAATGGTATAATAATATCACCATTTGCATTTAAGCTAACTGAAATATCATTTGCTCTAGCTACAGGTGGTTCATTATCAATAACTGTTACAGTCTGAGTTGATGATGACACATTTCCAAAAGTATCAGTAACTATATAGGTTACAATTGTAACACCTATTGGAAATTGTATAGGGGCATCATTTGATTGAGAGCTTATCCCACAATCATCGTTTATAACAACAGAACCTAAATCAACTCCAGATGCAAAACAAGAGCCTAAATCAGAAGAAATATTAATATTTTCATCTTGTATACTTATCGTAGGATCAGTACCATCAGAAAATGTTATTAATTGTGTAGCTGACACAATGTTACCAAATGTATCACTAGCAGTCCAAGTTACGGTAGTTGTCCCAGTTGAAAAACTGTCAGGAGCATTATTTGTATAAGTGAAATTACAATTATCAGTGATTGAAGGTATTCCTAAAATAATAGCACAAGAGTCTGAAACTACATCTGGAGGCGGGTTCAGAGTTGGAGGAGAATTATCTTCAACAGTTACTTTTTGGTATGATAATGTTGTATTACTTGCGGAGTCTGAAACTATCCATGTTACAGTCGTTGTTCCAAGAGGAAAAATTAAAGGACTATTATTCGTTACTGAAGCAACTGTACAATTATCACTTGAGATAGGAATCCCTAAAACCACTCCAGAAGCAGTGCACTCATTCAAATCAGTATTTACAATAATATCATCAGGAGCAGTGTTTAATGGTGCTACAGTATCTGAAACTGTTACTAGTTGTGTTGAAGATACTGTATTCCCTGCAACATCTGTAACTGTCCAAACCACTGGTGTAACACCTATATCAAATGCCGCTGGTGCATTATTTGTAGGAACAAGCCCTCCACAATTGTCAATTGCAGATGCAATTCCAATATCAACATTACAATTAGTAGATACAATATCAATTGGAACAGTTAATACTGGATTTTCAGTGTCATTCACAGTAATAGTCTGAGTTACAGTGCTAGTATTACTTGCATTATCTGTAACTACCCATGTTAAAGTATTGACTCCATTTAAAAAAGTCAATGTGGGATTGTTATTTACAATAGAAACTACTGAGCAATTATCTGAGGTTGTAGGTGTTCCTGTGTCTGTCAAAGTTAAAACAGCTTGGCAACTTCCATTATCATTATCCACTTGAATATTCGGTGGAGGTATAACTGTTGGAGGTATTGGATCACTTGGGTCTACTGTGACAGATTGTGTGATAGAATAGATTGAATTATCAGATAGTACAACAGTAACCGTTGCAGAGTAAATCTTCGATATATTACTTTTAGGATACAATTTATTAATCAAAAGATTTGATGATGTGGCTGTAACAATTGTAGGTGAAGATTGCATCCCTTCATTATTTAGCGCACCAAAGTCAATAGTCCATGTAGAAGTTGCAGCTGGATTAGCATATACCACTACGTCATCTATGCCCCAATTATCATAAACATTCCCACTACTTGATAATTGAACCCAGGCAAATTTTGTTTGAGTTGATCGCGCTCCCTCGGGAATTTCTATATTAAAAAAAGCCCAATCAGGATTATCATTTTTATAATATGGAAATATTCCTCCTCCAGGTCTAGAAGCAGCTTGAGTATCAATTATCCATTGATCATACATTAACTGAGAGAAGGTATTTGTTCCATCAGTATTATAATAAAGAAGGACTTCTTCACCATTTGCTTCTGGTTGTTCACAACCAGGCTGAGGATCATCATTACCATAACGAAAATAAAATTGAACCCTCCCGCCGTTTGAAACATCTTCTGGTGAAGTAATTACATAACGCTGACCCGCAGTTCTGGATTTTGCCCAAAAATACGAAGATCCATCGGCTCTTCCACCAGTAGCTGGAGTACATGCTGTTCCTACTATAAAATCTGTCGCAATCCAATTATTAGGTAAACTATTATCTTCAAAATTAAATTCTGTTAGACTAATTTGATTAGGAATATTTTCGATATTAAACTCAACTAAAGTTCCACTACATGTAGTTGAGGAAACAGTTGCTGAAAATCTCACCTCTTGACTCAAGACTAAAAATGGTAAAAAAAAGATTATTTTAATAAACTTCAATGACCTTAATATTAGTTAGTTTAAAATTATTCAAAGCAGTTTTTCTTTGATTGGTAATTAATGTTCGTTTAAACATTCTCAATTCCAGTGATTCGTTGCTACAACCTCCTTTAATTTCTTGAAATGGTTTTAAAATAATTGCTATTTTATCTTCTGAATCATATTCATTATGTTCTCCCTTGTGAAAGTTTAAAACATAAGTCTCTGAAGTTTTATTTTCAATTCTAATAACAAAATATTCAGCTTCAACTATTACATTTTTTCCATTACAAATAGATGTTTTGTATGAAATTTTCAGTTTATCATTTTCGAAATATGGTTCCCAATAATCTTGATTAGTTACGACCAAAAAGTGAAGAAATAATAAAAAAACCATATCAGTAATTATTATTAATATAAATTTAAAAATTTTAACTTATAAGATCTCACTAATAATGATTAAAACAGTAATTTTTGATATGGATGGTGTAATAATAAATAGTGAACCTTTGCACCAAAAAGCATATCAAATGATGTTTAATGAATTTAATTTGAATGTCTCTGATGAATTATATTCATCTTTTACTGGAATGGCTACTTATCCGATTTGCGAAAAATTATGTGCCATTTTTTCTCTAAATTATACTTCAAAATTGTTAGTAGAGAGTAAGCGAAAATATTTTAAAAGTCTATTTAAAAATGGTCATGAACTCAGACTAATTGATGGTGTTTTAGATTTGATAAAACATTACAAACAAAATGGTATTACCCTAATACTAGCTTCCTCAGCCTCTATGGATAATATAAATATGATTTTTAAAAAATTTGATTTAGATCAGTATTTTAATGCAAAAATAAGTGGTGCTGATTTGAAAGCCTCTAAACCTCATCCTGAGATTTTTGAAAAAGCAGCAAAACTTAGTGGTAAGTTAAAAAAAGAATGTTTAGTTATTGAAGATGCAACTAATGGGATTATAGCTGCTAAATCTGCTGGAATTTTTTGTGTTGCTTTTGACGGAGGTCTTTCTAAAAATCAGAATTACAGTAAAGCAGATCTAGTTATAAATGAATTTGAAACGATATATTTAGAAAAACTGAAATCAATCAAGTTTCCAACGTAAACCAAAGAAAAATCGGATACCTTGATTTGATGCATATACATAAGAAGGGTCAAAAGTCAATGCAAAGGGGTTGTTTTGTGTAGATAGTGCATCACCTTGAACATTAAAAGTAACTGCCTTGTCAAAAGGATCAAAGGATCTTACAATACTCTCCACAGATGGTGTAAAATCAAGAAGATTTTTAATACCACTATAAGTTTCAAAAGCATTATTCCAAGACTTAGTCAGCTGAAAATTTAAAATATGGAAAGTTGATGAATAATTGGGTCTAGGATCCAGGGGTCCAAGTGTGGGTAGTTTTAAGGGGCCAGTTGTTGTACCCGTTATATCTAAAGTAAGATTTGAGACTTTCCATTTTTTCTCTACTTTCCAAACCCCTTGAAAACTTTCGGTCAAGTATGGTGTTATTCTTAAATCTTGATCTTCTATATAAGAATCAATATATGTTGCTCCAAGATTAACTCTAATTCCATTTTGAATTAAAAGATTTATATTAAAAGAAGCTCCCTGATTAACGGAACTTCCATAAAGGTTGGTATAAATAATTTTATTAGGGTCTGAATCGTAATCTGGAATAATTTTATTTGAAAATCGAGTATGAAAAATACTGATATCAAAGTCTATTATAGCTCCTTGTTTTAAGTATAACTTTTTGAGGAAATTACCATTTATATTCCATGATCTCTCTGGATCTAAATCTTCTAAAAATATAACATCACGCGCTCCGGTTAACGCAGCATGATCTTCGGTAAAAACTTGAGTTACTCGATAGCCCGATCCAATACTTAATCGAAATATCTTGGTTCTATCTTCATTACTAATCTTATAGTTAAATCTTGGTGTTATAATATTTCCATAAATGGAATTATAATCATAACGAAGCCCGAGTAGCAGAGTGTTTTGTGAATTTAATTTTATCTCATCTTGAATAAATATTCCTGGTAAATGGGAAATTGTCTCTCTATTTAGTTGTAATAATTCATCAAATGTAGCTGTAGTGTCATCATCATAATAAGTGTAACGATATGACAATCCAAATAAAATATCGTGTTTTTTTATCTTTTTATCCCAAAAAAATTGACCAAAACCGACGGTTTGATCAGCATTAAAAGGGATTAATCCATAAAAGGAATTTTGATTATGATCATTAAAGCTAAAACTAAATGAAAATCTGGAATTAAATTTGTACTCACCAAAGATTTCAAATCTTGATGTGTAAATACTTTCTCCATATAAAATATCTCCACCACGATATTCAGGTGACCAATTCATTTGTCCACCCCACCTATCTTCATATACAAATCGGGTTGCAACTGAAAATTGTTTCCCCAATGTTAGCTTGTTAAAAATTGAAATACGGTCTTGTAATGTTAAATCAGTAAAACCATCTTGATTATTATCTATAGGGTTTGAATAATTAAAATAATTGATCCCAAGTAATCCTGAGTTGTTACTAGTTAAATTGTATTTGTATCCGATGTCTGTATTAACCTCTCCCCATCCAGAAAGAAATGAATCCACAGAAAATTTAGATGTGTTTTCAGGCAGCCTAGTAATTAAATTAATTACTCCACCAATGGCCTCTGAACCATATAGTGTTGAAGCTGGGCCTTTGATTATTTCGACACGTTCGATCAAAGATTTTGGGATACCAGATAATCCATAGACTGTAGATAACCCACTTACAATTGGTAAGCCGTCAATAAGGACCATTGTGTAACTTCCCTCTTGGCCGTTTATATGTATATCTCCTGTATTGCAGACATTACAATTTAATTGTGGGCGAATACCATTTATATTTTCTAACGCTTCAAAAATTGATGCCGTTGGATTAGCTTTAAAAAAGGTTCGAGCATAAACCTCAACCGGTATAGAACTATCTAACCTAGAAACTGGTTTTAAGGTTCCTGAAACAACTACTTCGTCTAACCTATCATCAGATTCTAAAATGATAGTACCTAAATTTAAATTATTAGATTTTATTTTAATTTCAATTGGTTTGTAACCAATATGTGAGAATATCAATCTTGGAATTTTTAAATTAGTAAAGTATAATTTAAATTGTCCTTTTGAATTGGTTATTGTTCCAAGTTTTGATCCTTTTAAAATTACAGAAACACCTTCCAGGGGTTGTTTATTAGAGTAAACCTCTCCAACAAAAGAAAATTCCTGTGCAGAGGTTATTTGGAATAAAAAAAATAAGATAAACGAACGAATTGGCATATTATATTATCGTTCACAAAAATATTAATTAGTTTTATACTGCAAAACATTTTTTATGCAAAAGACTATCGAAAAAGAAAATTATCTTAAAGCCATTTATAAGATGGAAGAAAAATTACAAAAAGTTAGCGTCACTTCCCTGTCAAAACATTTCAATGTTAGTAAATCTACTGTATCAAATATGATAAAAAAATTAGTTTTTATGAATTTGATTGACAGTAAAGCTTACAAACCAATTCTTTTAACTCGAGATGGTAAACGAGCTGCCGTTGAGATTATTACAAAACATCGTTTAATTGAACTGTATTTAGTTAATAAGATGCAATTTGATTTAGACGAGGTTCACGAGATTGCTGAAGAAATTGAGCACATAAAAAATACTAAGTTTTTTATTCGAATGCAGGAGATTTTAGGAGACGTTAAGCTAGATCCACATGGGTCCGTAATTCCAAAGTGTGATTTTTAGATAGCTCTTTTTAAAAAATTATTCTTTTAAAATAAAAAAACCCCTTCTTTCAAAAAGGGGCTTATATATTGAATTTATTTGAATTATTGTTGTGGTTGATAATCATAATATCCCTCAACTGGGATCATGACGTGATCATATCCGGTTCCTTTAAACATAATGTATGGTCCACCAGAATTAAAATCAGTGGTTAAACCCTCAAGAGAGGCAGGATCTTTAGGCATCAACATTAAATGTGGTCCAGATACTATCCATTGACCTTCAGCAGCTGTCTCTTTTTCTTTTATGTCAATCTTTCCATCACTATCAACACTCAATCTCATTCCTACGGAGTTGTCTTCTCCCATGTCACCATGAAGCATATACATCCATCCATCGTGATCTAGTTCAGGTTTTGTTCCACCCATATAGGCCATTGCCCATTTCATACCTTGAGCATCTGCAACCATTGGCATTGCTTCATGCGCGTCTTTCCATCCATTCTCTGGGTCTGACATACCTCTGGGGTTACCCGCCATAGCTGTCCAACCATTTGTTCCTTCTCTTAAAATAGTTCCGTCAACATCAACTACTGTACATCCAGAGGCAATAAATGAGGGAGCTGCAGTGCTGTAAGCCCATATTTTCCAATCAGCAGAAGTATGAGGCCCCTCAGGCTCTCCATTAGTTTTCACCTCTTCCATTGCAGGAGTTTCTGAAACAGTAGTATTACAAGCCACAAAGCTTGCTATGATAATTAATAATAATAGATTTTTCATTATAAAAATTTTTTAGTTGTATTAAAGGTAAAAAAAACACTGAAGTAATTTATTTTAACTAAAATTAAAAAGGAGATGGACTTTCGAACATCTCCCTTTTGTACTCGGAGCGGGACTTGAACCCGCACGACCGCAATGGTCATTGGATTTTAAGTCCAACGTGTCTACCAATTCCACCATCCGAGCGATAATCTGAGCGAAAGACGGGATTTGAACCCGCG
>JBJKWV010000041.1:0-16144 GCA_045561915.1 Flavobacteriaceae bacterium | reverse complement strand
ATCCTGGAAAGAGGGGTTCGACTCCCCTACGGGCTACAAAATAAATTTTAATTATGGCAAATCATAAATCGGCATTAAAACGTATTCGTTCAAATAACAAAAAACGCCTTTTGAACCGTTTTCAACATAAAACAACTCGTAATGCTATTAAAAAGTTACGCGACCTAACCAAGAAAAAAGAAGCTGTCAAGATGTTTCCTACTGTTGTTTCTCTAATAGATAAGCTCTCAAAGAAAAAACATAATCCATACCAATAAAGCCTCTAATTTAAAATCTAAATTGGCTAAACATATTGCTTCTTTATAATCCTTATAAACAAAAAAGGCTCCAATAAATGGGAGCCTTTTTTTATATAAAAACTTCGTTGGTTAGGAATTCATTGAAATTAAAAACTCTTCATTACTTTGAGTTCTTGTAAAGCGGTCGTTTATGAATTCCATTGCCTCAACAGGATTCATGTCTGCTAAGTACTTTCTCATTATCCACATGCGTTTTATTGTGTTTTCATCCAATAATAAGTCATCACGTCTTGTGCTAGATGATACTAAGTCAATTGCAGGGAATATCCTCCTATTGGCAATTCTGCGGTCAAGTTGTAGCTCCATATTACCAGTTCCTTTGAATTCTTCAAAAATAACTTCGTCCATTTTTGAACCTGTTTCAGTTAATGCAGTTGCAATTATAGACAATGATCCTCCATTTTCGATATTCCTAGCAGCACCAAAAAAGCGTTTGGGTTTATGTAAAGCATTCGCATCAACACCCCCACTTAATATTTTTCCAGAAGCTGGCTGAACGGTATTGTAAGCTCTTGCTAAACGAGTAATAGAATCTAAAAGAATAACAACATCATGACCACACTCGACTAGTCTTTTAGCTTTCTCAAGAACAATGTTAGCGACCTTCACGTGTCTTTCAGCAGGTTCATCAAATGTAGATGCAACGACCTCTCCATCAACATTTCTTTGCATGTCTGTCACCTCTTCAGGTCTTTCATCAATTAACAAAATCAATTGATAAACTTCAGGGTGATTTGCTGCTATTGCATTAGCAATATCCTTGAGAAGCATTGTTTTTCCAGTTTTTGGTTGAGAAACGATCATGCCTCTCTGACCTTTACCGATGGGTGAGAACAAATCCATAATCCTAGAAGAAATTGTACTCTGTTTATCAGCTAAGTTGAATTTTTCTTGAGGAAATAAGGGTGTTAGGTGCTGAAATGAAACACGGTCTCTGACAACCTTAGGATCAAGTCCATTTATTTTATCTACTTTGATTAATGGAAAATATTTTTCTCCTTCTTTTGGAGGGCGAACGGATCCTAGTACGGTATCACCAGTTTTAAGTCCAAATAGACGAATCTGTGATTGTGAAACATAAACATCATCTGGAGATGATAAGTAGTTATAATCTGAAGAGCGTAAAAATCCATAACCCTCAGTCATCATATCCAATACTCCTTCAGTTTCTACTATACCGTCAAATTCAAAATCAGGTTGTCTATAACGACTTCTATTATCCTTGTTGTGATTATGCTCGCTACGATTTCCGTTATTGAAATTATTTTTTTGGTTAGAGTTGTTGTTTTGATTACCGCTTTTCTTGAATTTATTATTTGATTGACCTTCTTTTTTGTGATGTGGTTTATGATCATTCTTAGTTTCGGTAATATTATTCCTTGTTTTTTGAATTTGAAGAACTTTATTTGAAACTGTTTTAATGTTTTCAGAATTTTTAATTTCAGTTTTATCGTCTTGTTTTTTTTGTGTATTTGAAGAGATTTCCTCTTCAGGTTTTGATGCAATAAAATCTACGATTTGATATACAAGATCAAGTTTTTTTAATCCAGCAATACCTTTGATTCCAATTTTCTTCGCAATTTCTTGTAATTCAGGGAGTTTCTTTGTTTTAAGAGTAGCTAATTCGTACATGAAGTTGTTTGTAATTATGATCTCTATAAATCAGTGTATGATTATAAAGTTTAAATGATGTAGTTCAACAATATTACAAATTTTATTTAAAATAACAACTTTAAAAAAAAAGTTAATTTTGTTAAAAAGCAGATAATGATTCAACGAATACAAACTCTTTATATTTTGATAGTAATCATACTTTCTTTTTTAATGTTAAAATTGACCATTGATTTTTCTAACGATATAAAATTAAATTCTTTGGTAAAAACATATAACGTCTTTTATATTATTCCTTTCATTGGAATACTTACACTTTTCCTTTATAAAAAAAGAGTAATACAATCAAAGATGTGTTTGATAATGTTGGGAATAAATGTTTTAGTACTCATGTCTTATGGTCTAAAAATCTATGAGGGAAATTCAAACTTCATAAATTTAGTATTAATTGCGTGTTCTATAATAGAATGTATTTTATTATTTGTAGCAAGAAAAGCTATTATTAAAGATGAAAATTTGGTTCGATCAATTGATCGTATTAGATAAAACAGATCTAGGTCCAAGTTCTATTGCCTCTAAATTATCGATTTTTCCTTTATTTATTTCAAAACGGAGCATTGTCCTTATTTTGTGGAATCCATAAATCCCAGCTGCTCCTGGATTCATATGAAGATGCCTGTTCTTTTTATCATATATTACTTTTAAAATATGTGAATGGCCGCAAATCAATAATTTGGGTTTATAATTATTAATTAGTTTTCTCGCCATTAAATTGTATCTCCCTGGATAACCAGCAATATGAAGCATTAACACGGATACACCTTCACAATTAAAAGAATTCACTTCAGTTGTTTGGAGTCTAACTTCCTGACCATCAATATTTCCATAAACCGATTTCACTGGTTTTAGTGAAGCTAAATCATTTAATACTTTAATATCTCCAATATCACCCGCATGCCATACTTGATCAGAGTTTAAAATGTAATTTTTTATTTTTCTATCTAAGAATCCATGAGTGTCAGAGAGTAATAAAATTTTTTGCATTTAACTTATATAAATTTCTTGAAAGTTAATTAATAGCTTTTTTTAATAATTATAATTAATACCTAATATATAAGTATTTCATAAAGTTTTTAATTATTACGAATATTATTATTTGCTGTGTGATTTATTCCAATTGTATTGATGAATATTTCAAAGTATATTTATTGTTAAAAAAAATAATAGTGCGTTTTTTATTAGAGTTTTCTTATGCAGGTACTAATTACCATGGATGGCAAAGTCAGCCCAATGCAATTTCAGTTCAAGGAGTAATGGAGAATGCTCTTAGCACAATATTAAAATCACGTACAAGTCTAGTCGCAGCAGGGAGAACTGATACTGGTGTCCATGCTCGCCAAATGTTTGCTCATTTTGATTCTACTATTAAGTTAGAGTTACAAGATAAATTAGTTTATCTGCTCAATCAATTTTTACCTTCTGACATTGTTATTCAATCCTTGAGACAAGTAAAATTAAATACCCACGCACGTTTTGATGCGCTTTTAAGAACTTATGAATATCATATTAATATTGGCAAGTCTGCATTTCAAAATGATTTGCATTACCAATTCAATCAAAAATTGGATTTTAATCTTATGAATACTGCTGCTAAAATTCTTTTAGAATATGAAGATTTTCAATGTTTTTCGAAATCTAAAACAGATGTGAAAACGTTTTTGTGTGATATAAATTATGCAAATTGGACTAACTCAGAAAAGGGTTATATCTTTACAATAACTGCAAACCGATTTTTACGTAATATGGTTCGTGCAATAGTAGGCACTTTAATTGAAATTGGTTTGAAAAAGAAAAAGCTTGAAGAATTACATCAAATTATTTTAAATAAAAAACGCTCTGATGCTGGTTTTTCAGTTCCAGCGAAGGGGCTTTTTTTGACTAAAATTCAATATCCTGACGATATATATTTATGACTAAGAGAAAAGTAAGTGGTAAAATTTTTGATTTAGATCTCTTTTCTAAACTATTAGTATTTATAAGGCCATTCAGAACGATCTATTATTTTGTTATGATGTCCGCTATTTTGCTGTCGCTTTTTTCTACACTAACTCCTTATTTACTTAAGGTCACAGTTGACGATTATATTAGGCCTAAAGATTATCAAGGCATGATATTTTTTGTCGGTTTGATGTTTATAACATTACTATTAGAGGTTATATTCCAGTTTCTTTTTGTTTTTTATGCTAACTGGTTGGGTCAAAAAGTAATTAAAAACTTAAGGGTTAAGCTTTTTAATAAGATAATTTACTTTAAAATGGCATATTTTGATAAAACTGCTGTAGGTCGTTTAGTTACCCGTTCAGTAAGTGATATTGAAACTATTGCAAGTATTTTTTCACAAGGGTTATTTATGATTATTGCTGATTTACTTAAGATGATTTTGGTCATATTAGTCATGCTTTATGTTGATTGGCGTTTATCTATTATTGTTTTTTCAATTCTTCCAGTTATTATTTATGCTACAAGGCTTTTTCAAAAGTCTATGAAAAAGGCTTTTGAGGAAGTTCGAATACAAGTTGCTAACCTTAACTCATTTGTACAAGAAAGAATTAGTGGAATCAAAATAGTACAGCTATTCAACCGACAGAAAATTGAGTATAACAATTTTGTTTCCATTAATAAAAAACACAAAAAAGCCTGGCTAAAAACAGTATGGTTTAATTCAATTTTTTTCCCAATCGCTGAAATTTCCTCTTCCGTAACAATTGGTCTTCTAGTATGGTATGGAGGATTCGATATAATTTCAGGTGGAGATATTTCTTTGGGAACTATTTTTCTTTTTATTCAAATGTCCCAGATGTTATTTAGACCATTAAGACAAATTGCTGATAAATTTAATTCATTACAAATGGGAATGGTTTCAGCTGAACGTATATTTGAAATTCTAGAAAAAGAAAGTATCATAAAAGACGAGGGATCATTTATTCCAACTCAAATTATGGGAAGCATAAATATTAAACAATTGATATTTTCATATACACCTGGAGAGACAGTAATTAATGACATATCGGTCGAAATAAAATCTGGAGAAAAAGTAGCTTTAGTTGGTGCTACTGGAGCTGGAAAATCCACAATAATTAATCTAATATCGAGATTGTATGAATTTGATTCTGGTGATATTGAAATAGACGGAATCTCTATTCGTGATTATGATTTAAAATCCCTACGCAATAGAGTCTCTGTAGTACTCCAAGAGGTTTTTCTTTTTGCAGATAGTTTGTATAATAACATCACGTTGTATAACACTCAAATCACCAGAGATATGGTAATTAAAGCTTCAAAAGAAATTGGTGTTCATAATTTTATAGAGTCTCTACCTCAAGGTTATGATTATAATGTAAAAGAAAGAGGAGTTATGCTTTCCTCGGGACAACGTCAATTAATAGCATTTTTACGAGCTTATATTACACAACCTGCAATTCTTGTTTTGGATGAAGCTACATCCTCAGTTGATAGTTATTCTGAAGAAATAATTCAACGTGCAATAGATAAATTGACTCATGGAAAAACATCTATCATTATTGCTCATCGCTTAGCTACAGTTAAAAATGCAGATCGAATTCTTGTTATGGATGGTGGTAAAATTGTTGAAGAAGGTACCCATGAAGAGTTGCTGAAAGTCAAGGGTAGTAACTATTCTAAACTTTACGAGGTCCAGTTTGCAGATGAAATTGCTATTTAATTAGTCACTTAAATCTTGAGAGATTATTTTTTCTAAACCTTCAAAACTATCGAAATCAACCCACCCTCCATTTTTAAAATAAGCTACCTTTCCTGTTTGTTCAGAAATCACTAAGACTAATGCGTCAGTTTTTTCTGTAATGCCCAAAGCAGCTCTGTGTCTTAATCCAAAACGTGAAGGGATATTTGAAAGGTCACTTAGAGGAAGCACAACACGTGTAGCTGTTATAAAATTATTTTCAATTACTATAGCACCATCATGAAGTGGACTATTTTTAAAAAAAATACTTTCAAGAACTTGAGGTGTTAATTGTATTTTGGAATAGTTATTTTCATTTAGAGTGAAATCAAGAGAGTTATTTTTTCTTAATACTATTATAGCTCCCATTTTACTTTTAGACATCTCTTCACATGAATTCATTAAAATTTTTAAGTTTAAGCTTAAGTCCTTGTTTGTTTGATTTAAAAACTTAAAATAACGAACAACATTTCTTTTATTTGTAAAGTTTGTGGAACCTAAAAGTAAAAGGAACTTTCTTATTTCTTGCTGAAAAACAACAATCAAAGCAAAAAATCCTACACTAATAAACTTACCTAGTAAATTACTTAACACATCCATGTTAAGAAGGTCAGTCAATTTCCATATTAAATATATTATAACAATTCCAATAAATATATTAATTGCAACAGTACCTCTCACTAGCTTATATAAATAGAAAAGAAGTAATGCAACTAGTAGAATGTCAATGACATCAATGAATGAAAAATCAATAAAGTCTGTAATATTCAAGTTTATACTTTATGTAAATTTATGAAAACTATTGAAGCTCAGACCATAAGTCAATGCATTCTTTTGCTTCCCTTACATCATGTACTCGCAAGATTTTCGCCCCACGATCCAGGGACAAAGTATTAAGCACTGTTGTTCCATTTAATGCTTGGTCAGGTCCAAATCCAAGGGTGTTATAAATCATCGATTTTCTTGAAACACCTATAAGAATTGGGCAATTAAGAGTTTTTAGACAACTTAAATTTTTGATTATTTCAAAGTTATGCTCCTTATTTTTTCCAAAACCAAAACCAGGATCAATGATCACATCATTTATGCCAGCTAGTGAAGCTTTTTCTAGTTGTTTTTTAAGAAAATTATAAATTTCTTGAACTACATCTTCATAATACACATTATTTTGCATTGTCTTAGGGGTTCCTTTCATATGCATCATTATATATGGTACTTTATGATGTCCAACTACAGAAAGAATTTTGGAATCTATCAGCCCTCCTGAAATATCATTTATCATACTTACCCCGATATCTAAACATCTTTCTGCTATACTGCTATTGTAGGTGTCAACTGAAAAATAAGTATTTGAAAATTCTTTTATCAGTGAATCAAGAAAAGGGAATAGTCGGATTTCCTCTTCTTCTGGGTTTATAAGAGAACTACCTGGTTTGCTGCTGGCAACACCAACATCAATAAATGAAGCACCTTCTTCAATCATTTTTTGTGTTTGCACAATGATATTTCTAATGCTATTATATTTTCCGCCATCATAAAAAGAATCTTCGGAAATATTAAGAATTCCCATAATTTTAGGTTTTGTTAAATCAATTAATTTACCCCTTATGCTAATTTGTTCTGCTTTGTTATTTTTTTTGATAATTTTTATAGTGTAAAGTAGATGGATTAAAAATAAATTAGAAATTTATAACAAATTTAAATTAAATGGAGACTACCCAAAAAGAGTATCAGAAAATTGTCTCACAATGCAGAACTTTATTCCAAAAAAAAATGAATGATTATGGTGCTGCTTGGAGAATTCTTAGGTTGCCATCCCTGACAGATCAAATTTTTATCAAGGCCCAAAGGATTAGGAGTTTACAAATCAACACAACTCAAAAAGTAGACGAAGGTCAAGAACCAGAGTTCATTGGAATAATAAACTATAGTGTTATGGCATTAATACAGATCAAAAATGGAGTAGCTGAACAACCTGATCTAAATTTAGAATCTGCGTTAAATCTCTATGATAAAGAGTTTAGTAAGATTTTTAAATTAATGCTTGACAAAAATCATGATTATGGAGAAGCATGGAAGGATATGCGAATAAGTTCACTTACGGATCTGATTATACAAAAACTTCTTCGAGTAAAGCAAATAGAAGAAAACCAAGGTGTAACTCTGGTAAGCGAAGGAATCGAAGCTAACTATCATGATATGGTAAATTATGCCATTTTTGCATTGATTCATTTGAAGGGATAATGCGGATTGCATTCAATAAAATAATAAATGCTTTTTTTGCACTATACGGAGTTGCAAGTTTAGTGTTTTTTTTATTTTCTGTTCTCCCGGGAAATTCTGCACAAATGATGCTAGACCAAAATGAAGACAGAGAACTTATTGAAGTGATAAATAAAAAATTTGGTTTTAATCTTCCACTCTACAAACAATATTTATTTTATTTAAACGATCTTTCACCGATTTCTTATCACTCCAATGATCTCACAAAATTTGCACATTACGATAAATATATCTACGGGGGGGTGAGAATTTTTGATAATGAGAATCATGTTATATTATTGAAATTCCCTTATTTACGCACTTCATATCAAAAAATGGGAAAACCTATTTCTGAAATATTAAAAGAAACATTTCCAAATACTGCAGTACTTGCATTCTTTTCGATAATAATTGCTGTTTCACTAGGTGTTTTATTAGGTATTATTTGCTGTCTGTTAAAAGATCATTGGATAGATCGTTTAATTTTATTTTTCAGCACCATTGGAATGAGTATGCCTTCATTTTTTAGTGCAATACTTTTTTCTTGGTTTTTTGGATATGTTTTAAATTCATATACACAGCTTAATATGACCGGAAGTTTTTATGAATTAGATGATTTAGGAGATTCGTATCACATTGTTTGGAAAAATTTAATATTACCATCTTTCGTTTTGGGAATAAGACCTCTAGCAATTATTATTCAATTAATCAGAAACAGTTTGATTGAAACCCTTAGTCAGGATTATATTAGAACAGCTTTTTCTAAAGGTCTTTCCAAGTATCAAGTAATTTTTAAACATGCTTTAAAAAACTCCTTGAATCCAGTGATTACAACACTTACTGGATGGTTTGCCTCGCTATTGGCTGGGTCAATTTTTGTAGAGTATATTTTTGGCTGGAATGGACTTGGAAAAGAAATAGTAGATGCACTTAATAAATTTGACACTCCTGTTGTAATGGGCTCTGTTATAACTATTGCCTTTCTTTTTATTATTATTAATATTGTTGTCGATTTAATTTATGTTTACTTAGACCCTAGAATAAAAACAACTTAAAAATGAGAGATAATATTGTAGCTGGAAATTGGAAAATGAATAATGATTATTCCCAGACAAAAAAGTTAATAAATGATTTAAAATCTTCTAAAATACCAGATGATGTTCGCATTATGGTGGCTCCATCTTTTACCCAGTTATCCCAATGTAAAAATCTTTTAAGTAGCACAAAAATCTCTGTAGTGGCCCAAAACATGAATGCCAATAATTCAGGAGCATTTACTGGAGAGATTTCAGCAAGTATGCTCAAAGGAATTGAAGTTAATTCCGTAATCATAGGACATTCTGAAAGACGATATATTTTTAACGAAACAGATGAAATTCTTAAAGAAAAAGTTAAATCAGCTCTGTCTGCAGATATGGAAGTAATATTTTGCTTCGGAGAAGATTTGAAAGAACGAAAAAACAATGATTATTTTAAAATTGTAAATAGCCAACTGAGAAATGTGCTTTTTGATCTTCCAGAATCTTGTTGGAAAAATATTATTTTAGCTTATGAACCTGTATGGGCTATTGGTACAGGGGAAACAGCTACTGCAGATCAAGCACAAGAAATGCATTTATACGTTAGAAACCTAATAAGAGACAATTATAGTGAAGCAACATCTGAAAATATATCTATCCTTTATGGCGGGAGCGTGAAACCCAGTAACGCAAAAGAAATATTTTCTGGTAAAGATGTTGATGGTGGTTTGATAGGCGGCGCGTCTTTGAATGCCAATGATTTTATTGAAATATTTAGTGTCTTTTAATGGCATTTACATATGTGGTTTATTATTTTACTATAGAGCCTAATATTCCATGGAGTGAAATTTTAATTGCCCAACTTCAATCTCTTCCATTTGAAAGTTTTGAAATAACAGATTCAGGTTTTAATGCTTATGTAAATGAAAGTAAACATTACAATAATTTTTTAGATTCAATCCCACTTTTTAATAATAAAGACGTAAAAATTATCTTCAAAACAGATAAAATTAAACCCATAAATTGGAATGCAAAATGGGAGTCTAATTTTAAACCTATTCATATTGGAAAAAATTGTGTTATACGTTCGGATTTCCATTCGCCATTCAATAAAAAGTATGAAATTATAATTAATCCAAAAATGAGTTTTGGTACCGGTCATCACCAAACAACATTTATGATGTTAGAATTTGCATTAGGAGAGGTGTTTAGAGAAAAATCGGTTTTAGATATGGGTTGTGGAACAGGAATCTTAGCAATTATGGCGTCAAAAATGGGTGCAAAAAGGGTAGACGCAATTGATAATGATCCCTGGTGTATAGAAAACTCAAAGGAAAATATATATCAAAATGATTGTGAAAGAGTTAACGTAATTTTAGGGTCTCAATTAGGATCTAATGACCCTAAATATGATATAATTTTTGCAAATATAAATCGTAATGTTTTGTTAGACCAACTTCCCAATTATATAAAATCATTAAATCTAAAAGGAATTTTGATGATTTCAGGGTTTTATGACAAAGATGTACCTATATTAAAGGACATGTCAAATGATTTAAATCTCCAATTGATTGAACAAAAGGAAAAAGATAAGTGGTCTGCGCTAAAATTTAAAAATGAGTAAAGAAAATCCTAAAATTATTCCTCAAGAAATTAAGCAGGTAGAAACTCTTGAAAAAAAGGAGCATGAAATAATTCTGTTCAATGATGATGTAAATACGTTTGAACATGTTATTGAATGTCTAGTTCGAATATGCGGTCATTCTCATATTCAAGCCGAGCAATGTGCTTTTATAGTTCACTATTCGGGAAAGTGTATTGTAAAAACAGGAGATTTAGAGGATCTTGTCCCTGAGTGTAATGCACTTTTAGAGGAAGGTCTTAGTGCAGAAATTGTATAATTAATAATCCCATTTTTTTCTTTAACTTAAATAAACGACATTTGCAAAAAAAGTGAAAAATGAAATTTAGAAATTTAATATTTATTGCAATTATGATTATGGCTACTAAAATCCATGGGCAACAGGATGGAGACAAAACAATTTATCAATTCAAAGTCACTAATCTTGAGGGCGAGGAATTTGATTTTAATACCCTAAAAGGTAAAAAAGTCATGATAGTAAATACTGCATCAAAATGTGGATTGACACCTCAATACAAAAAACTTCAGGCTCTCTACGAACAATACAGTAATAAAAACTTCGAAATTGTTGGTTTTCCTGCAAATAACTTCCTATTCCAGGAACCTGGTACTGACAAAGAAATTAATGAATTTTGTGAAAAGAATTATGGAGTAACATTTCCGATGATGAGTAAAATTTCAGTTAAAGGTAAGGGCATGCATCCTATTTATGAGTTTTTAACCCAAGAATCAAAAAATGGTGTAATTAGTTCTAGTGTTTCCTGGAATTTCCAAAAATACTTAATCAATACTGATGGACAGCTAGCCAGAGTGGTCTCTCCTAGAACTCAACCTGACGATCCAAAAGTGATTTCATGGATTGAAAATTAAATGAAAAAAAATCAAGATTTTAAAACACTTTGTGTCCACGCAGGAGAATTAAAAGATGAACAACATGGAGGTGCAATATCGCCTTTGTATATGTCTTCTTCATATGCATATAATGATGTTAAAATCAGTCAATATCCGAGATATTTTAACACACCAAATCAAAGAGGAGTAGCAGAAAAAATAGCATCAATTGAAGGTGCTGAAGCTGGATTATTGTTTGGCTCAGGCATGGCAGCCATAAGTACAGCACTTCTTTCACATTTGAAGTCAGGAGATCATGTAATCTTTCAAGATGACTTATATGGAGGAACAAGAAATTTTATATTACATGAGTTTCCAAAGTATAATATTGAATTTAGCTTTACTTCAGGATTAGAAGTTGCTGATTTTGAAAACGAATATAAGACCAATACTAAAGGTTTTTATATTGAAACTCCAAGTAATCCATCACTTAAGATTGTAAATATTAAAGCAATTTGTGATCTTGCAAAAAAAACAGGAGTTTGGACAATGATAGATAATACTTTTGCTAGTCCAGTAAATCAAAACCCAATTACTTTGGGAACTGATATTGTTATTCATAGCGCCACAAAGTATCTGGGTGGTCATAGTGATATTTGTGCAGGTGTTGTTCTTGGTTCTAAGACTACGATTGATCGAGTATTTGATTCTGCAAAAAACCTAGGTGGAAGTCTGAGTGAATATACAGTCTGGCTTCTTGAAAGAAGTATAAAAACTCTTTTTATTCGTGTTCAAGCTCAAAACAATAACGCAAAATTAATTGCTAATTTTTTAGAGAATGAAACCTGGGTAGAAAAAGTTTATTACCCAGGACTTAAAAGTCATCCAAACCATAATATTGCTAAAATGCAAATGAAAGATTTTGGAGGAATACTGTCATTTGATCTTGTACCCGAAATTAATTCGAAAAAGTTTTTACTTGGGCTGGATTTAATTAAACCAACTATGAGCTTAGCTGGAATTGAAAGTACTGCTCTTAGTCCATCTCTCACATCTCATTCTCTTTTATCAGAAACAGAAAGACTCTCACAGGGTATTACTCTTCAAATGATCAGGCTTTCAGCAGGTATTGAATCCATCGATGATTTAAAAAATGATTTACTTCAATCTATAAAAAAACAAAATTGATGATTACTGATATTTTAGCTTTTGGATCTCATCCAGATGATGTAGAATTAGGAAGTGCAGGCACAATAGCTAAATCGATATCCCAAGGGAAGAAAGTAGTAATTATTGATCTTACTCAAGGCGAATTAGGGACCAGAGGGAACGTGGATAAAAGAAAAAAAGAATCTATAAATGCTGCTAATATTTTAGGCGTAATAAAACGTGAAAACTTAAAATTTAAAGATGGCTTTTTTGTAAATGACGAAACTCACCAGCGTATAGTGATAAAAAAAATAAGAGAGTATCGTCCAGAGATTGTCATATGTAATGCTATTGAAGACAGACATATTGATCATGGTAAAGGAAATCGTTTGGTTAATGATGCCTGTTTTTTGAGTGGACTTAAAAAAATAGAAACTAAAGATTCTAAAGGTAATTATCAAGAAGCATGGCGACCCAAAATTATTTTAGAATATATCCAATGGAATGAAATAAAACCAGATTTAATAGTAGATATCACTGGTTATATGGATGTAAAATTGGAAGCCGTTTATTCATATTCTAGTCAGTTTTTTAATCCAAGGTCATCTGAAGAGAATACCCCAATAAGTAGTAAAAATTTTCAAGACAGTGTCTTATATCGTGCGAAAAATTTTGGCAGACTAATCGGAACTAAAGCAGGGGAGGGCTTCACCTCACGACAACCTATTTCAATTAGTAATTTAGATGCATTAATACAGTCTTAATGTCAGGGACAATTAAATGGGGAATCTTAGGGCTTGGAAAAATTGCACATAAGTTTGCATCTGATTTAATTTTAATTCAAGATTGTGAACTTAAAGCAGTCGCATCTTCAAGCGAAGATCGTGCTAAAACCTTTGCAAACAAATATGGATTAGAGACTTTTTATGGATCTTATAATGATCTTTATGAAGATAAATCAATCGATATTATTTACATAGCCTCTTTAAATCAAAATCATCATGGGCATGTTATTCAAGCTATAAAACATGGAAAAGCTGTTTTGTGCGAAAAGCCACTAGCTATTAATTATCGTCAAGCTAAAGAAATGTTGAATTGTGCGAGAGTAAACCAAGTCTTTTTAATGGAAGCCCTTTGGACCAGATTTAACCCAACTTTCGAACAAATACTTCGATGGATAAATGAAGGTGCAATAGGCAAATTAAGATATATAAATTCAACTTTTAGTTTTAATGGTCTTAACAATGATTTTGATTCTCGTTTGTTTAATCCAGCAAAGGGAGGTGGGAGTTTATTAGATATTGGAATTTACCCTTTATTTCTTTCCTTAAGTATTTTAGGTAAACCAAATAATATTAAAGCCTCAGCAGTTTTATCTGAAACTGGGGTTGATGAACAAATTGGAATGTTATTAACTTATGATCAATCTCAAGCTATTTTATATTCGAGTTATGTACACAATGAAGATATGCGAGCAACAATCTGTGGCGAAAAGGGTGAAATATATCTGGATTCGCGCTGGCACGAGACAACGAATCTTAAACTCGTTCAGGAAGGCAAAATTTATAAAAAAACTTTTGATTTTATTGGGAAGGGTTATAGTTATGAGATTGAAGAAGTAAATTGGTGTTTACGTAATAAAAAAACTGAATCCTCTAAGTGGTCTTTACAAAGCAGTCTGGATTTAGTAGAGCTAATGGATCAAATAAGGAAACAGACTGGAATTAGTTTTCCGATGGATTAGAATAAGTGTAGTAAAAAAACACTTGTATGCTATCTAAAAACATTTAAATTTGCATTTCTTATGGTGGTTGTAGCTCAGTTGGTTAGAGCGCCTGATTGTGGTTCAGGAGGTCGTCGGTTCGAGACCGATCTTCCACCCTCACCAGACAAAGGGTTAACGTTAAGTTAGCTCTTTTTTTATACCCTTTGGGGTACAATATAGGGTACAACATACAATTACTTCTTATTTAGCTCATACCTCAACTTGTAATACTTTGAAGCATTGATTCTATTGGTGTTATAAAAAATTTACAATATCTCTACTCCGAGTTTTTTTTCTTGAACTTAATGAAGAGGATATGCCGATGATTTAGTTTATTCTAATTAATAAAAAGTACAACCTTCTTGCTCAATTATATTATCTGTTTCAAGAAAATCTTTTGAATAATTTTTATCAGATGGGTGGAAAATAAATTCTTGACCCTCTGTATTTGAAAAATGAAGTAAACTATCAATTACTTCATATTTGTAAGTTATAGAATATTGAATTTCATTACTAGTCCCGAAATAATTATAATCAAACCAGAGCGTATCCCACTCATCTTTTGTGATTTTAATGTTCCATTTTTTTCCATCTGAAATATTTTCACCCGTTCTCCATCCTCTGCAATACGAAACATCATTTTTGATATTAAATAAGGATATAAAATATTCATCTCTTACAAATTGTATATCTGAAAAATCACTGTAATAATTTTCTGCATCTGCCCAAAATATACCATCATATTTTGCTAAAAACAGACAGCCTTTTCTTCCCCAACCATTTGGGATACAAAACCCTCGTTGATCATTATAATTGTACTCAGTTGATTCTTCGGGAAAATACGAATCGCTGAATTGTCTAATATCTGTTTTGATACAAGAAAACGTTAACAGGCTTAAAAACAGAATAAAAAACCTTAACATTGATTTATGGTAAATGATAATCAAATATATAAACTTCTAAAATATCTCTAATCCGTATTTTTCTTCCTGAACTTAATGAAGAGGATATGCCGATGGTTTAAATAGTCCCTTTTCTTGAGCCGTACAATGCGAGAATAGCTGAAATAATTAATAATACTAAAATTGGTATGGGAGGACCACCGCCCATATAAAGATGATTATATAAAGCTATTAGTAAGCCGAATCCAACAAGAACGGATTGTCCCAAAAGGACTCTTTTTGCAGACTCTAAGTCACTAATAATTCTTATTATTAAAAGCATTGCACCAATTCCAATATTAAATGAACCAACAACATCTGCAGTACCTGCAAATAATTGTATTGTCTCATCAGTTAATTCCCCTGTAAAATATGGTTCAAGCATTCCTCTTGGGTCAAAAAGAACTCCTGCTAAAAGACTACCACCAATAAAGATGTGAATTATACCATTGATTGTGAAAATTAATTTGGTTTTCATTTTAATTGGTTTATAATTAATAACTTACTAATATAAAAAATCTACAATATCTCTACTCCTGAACTTAATGAAGAGGATATGCCGATGGTTTAGAATAATGCAATTTGATTTAAAGTTCAACCCAGTCTACAATAATTTGCCCTAAATTCCAGCTCGGTATATAATAAGTGAAAGGTGAATCTTGAAGAATCTCATCAAAAATCCGCTTCTGTAGAACACTAGAATTACCTGTTATAATTGTTAGTGAGAAGGAGCCTTTGCTTTTTAGTTCTGACAGAGCTTTTTTGACTTTTTCCATTGCCTCTTTATGTCTGATAAGATGAAGGTCTATTGTTTTTATAAAGGTTATGCTTTAGAGTAAAATATGTAGAAATATAAATAATTATT
>JBJKWV010000040.1:0-16724 GCA_045561915.1 Flavobacteriaceae bacterium | reverse complement strand
TTTTTTTTATTTCTGGGAAATCTTCTCTAAGACCAATTTTCGAGGATTTTAAATTAAGATTTGATCTAGTAAAAGAAATTTCTTCATTGGGATCTGTCACTCTCGTCCGTCAAGCAATGGTCAGCTTAACTGTATTATTAGTTAATAACGTATTATTTTCTATTGGGGGTGAAGCTTCAATAACGGTTTATGCAATAATTAGTAGAATGTTGATGTTCGCAACCTTCCCTATTTTTGGAATCACTCAGGGATTTCTCCCAATAGCTGGATTTAATTATGGAGCGAAAAATTTGCATCGTGTCAAAAAAGTAATTAATATATCAATCCTTTATTCAACCATTTTAGCCACCCTTATTTTTGTATTAATTTTTATTTTTTCTGATACGATACCAGTCATATTTACAAATGATTTGAATGTTTCTTCACAAACTCCAGCGGCATTACGGTATGTTTTTTTGGCCCTACCTATTATAGGTATTCAACTGATTGGGTCAGCTTATTTTCAAGCTATTGGAAAAGCTTTGCCTGCTTTATTACTAACATTAAGCCGTCAAGCGATCTTTTTTATACCTCTTCTCTTTTTATTATCCTCTATTATGGGCATTAGTGGTGTTTGGTTATCATTTCCATTAGCAGATTTGTTTTCAACTCTGGTTACAGTATACTTTTTAAAACGTGCTATTCGAAAACAATTAATCCCGAAACAATAGCTTATACATAAACCTTTTCAAGTAAAACTTAAAATTAATTTTATACTTTTATTTTCATTGAAAAAACAAATGATGAAAACTATGCTTTTAAGTTTAAGAATTATTTTAATTGCCACCTTAGTAAACCAATTTGTACTTCAGCCCATAAACGCCCAGTCTAAAAAGTTAAATAAGAAAAGTATAGTCAGCTATCCTGAAACTACATATTCTTCTTTGCAGTATCGGTCTATTGGTCCTTACAGAGGTGGCCGTTCTTCAGCGGTAACTGGTGTTGAGGGAAAACCTAACTTATTTTATTTTGGTGCTGCCGGAGGAGGTGTTTGGAAGACTGAAAATGGTGGTGAGACTTATGAAAATATTTCAGATGGCTATTTTGGAGGAAGTATCGGATCTATTTCAGTTTCAAAAAGTGATAATAATGTTATTTATGTTGGAGGAGGAGAAGTAACAGTAAGAGGAAACGTTTCCTCAGGTTATGGGATTTGGAAATCTGCAGATGCTGGGGAAACATGGGTTTTTAGTGGATTACCTAGGTCTCGGCATGTACCTAGGATTGTAATTGATCCTAATAATTCTGATATAGTTTATGCAGCTGTTTTGGGGAATATATATAAGCCAACATTGGAGCGAGGAGTATATAAGAGTATTGATGGTGGGCAAAATTGGAAAAGAATACTTTTTTCTAATCAACATTCGGGAGCTGTAGAGTTAGTAATTGACCCCTCTAATCCAAGAATACTATACGCTTCTACTTGGCGATTAAACCGTACACCATACAGCTTAAATAGTGGAGGTGAAGGTTCAGCACTTTGGAAAAGTATTGACGAGGGTAAAAATTGGACTGAAATAAGTTTAAATGATGGTTTTGCTGAAGGAACTTTAGGGATTATTGGAGTAACTGCCTCTCCAGTAAATTCTCAAAAGGTTTGGGCGATTGTTGAAAACAAAGATGAGGGGGGTATATACCGCTCGGACGATGGCGGGTCTACTTGGAAATATATTAATAGCAGTAGGGATTTACGTCAACGTGCTTGGTATTACTCAAAAATTTATGCTGATACTCAAGATGAGGATATCATTTATGTAATGAATGTATCTTATCATAAATCTAAAGATGGCGGGAAAACTTTTAAAAGCAGTAATGCTCCTCACGGGGATCATCATGATTTGTGGATTGCACCTGAAGACAATCAACGTATGATTATAGGTGACGATGGTGGTGCTCAAGTTTCGTATGATGCAGGTTCTACATGGAGTAAATATCACAATCAGCCAACAGCTCAGTTTTATAGAGTAACAACTGATAATGCTTTTCCATATCGTATATATGTAGCTCAACAAGATAATACGACTTTAAGAGTTAATCACCGTTCTTCATCAAATGGAATAACCGAAGAAGATTGGGAAGCTACTGCAGGTGGAGAATCTGCTCATATTGCGATTGATCCACTTGATAATGATATTGTTTATGGTGGTAGCTATGGAGGGTTTTTAACAAGAGTAAATCATAAAAATAACTCGGTACGTGGAATAAATGTTTGGCCTGATAACCCAATGGGATATGGAGCAGAAGGCATGAAATATCGTTTTCAGTGGAATTTTCCAATAAAATTTAGTAAACACAATCCTAAAAAATTATATACATTTTCAAATCATGTACATGTTTCAGAGAATGAAGGTCAAAGTTGGAAGATTATAAGTCCAGATTTAACACGTAATGATCCTAAAAAATTAAAATCTTCAGGAGGTCCAATAACACAGGACAATACAGGAGTAGAATATTATTGCACAATATTTGCAGCAAACGAGTCTCCTTTAAAAGAAGGGTTAATATGGATAGGTAGTGATGATGGCTTGATACATTTAACTCGTGATGGTGGAAATAATTGGGAAAATATAACTCCACCAATGATGCCTAAATGGTTAATGATAAACAGTATCGAACCCTCTCCGTTTGATCCTGCAGTTTGTTATATAGCTGGCACATTATATAAATCTGGAGACTTTAAACCCTACTTATATAAAACTTCTGATTATGGAAAAACATGGAGTTTGATTACTAAAGGGATTCCTTCTGAACATTTTACTCGTGTTCTTCGTGCAGATCCAGCTAAAAAAGGTTTATTGTATGCTGGTACAGAAACTGGAATATATATATCTTTTGATGATGGACGTTCTTGGAATCCTTTTCAATTAAATCTTCCAATTGTCCCAATTACAGATTTGACAATCAAAGAAAATAGTCTTATTGTGTCTACTCAAGGCCGAAGTTTATGGGTTTTAGATGATTTGACTGTGCTTCACCAAATAGGTAAAAACACTATAAATCAAACAATCAATCTTTTTAAACCTAAAGATAGTTATAGAACCCAGGGCAGCTCTTCTAAAAAAACCTCTCTTACTCAAGGTTCTAATTTACCAAATGGAGTAATTGTTCATTTTAACTTAAAAGATTTTGACAACAAAAAAGATACTTTGGCTTTATATTTCAAAGAGCAAAATGGAACTTTAATAAAAAGATATAGTTCTACTGAAAAGGAAGATAAATTAGAAATAAAAAAAGGTGGTAATACTTTTGTGTGGGATACTCGCTATAAGGGAGCAGAAATTTTGGATGGAATGATTTTTTGGAGTGCTTCATTTAAAGGTTCAAAGGCGGTACCAGGAAATTATAAGGTTATTCTTGAGAAAAACGGAATTTCCCAGGAACAGTCTTTTAAAATATTACCAGATCCTCGATCAGAGGCAACACTATCAGATATGAAAAAGCAGTTTGACTTTGTAAATCTTGTAAATGCTTCTGCAGATAAAGCTCATAAAGCAATAAAAAACATTCGCATTATTCGGAAGAAATTAGAAGATTTTGAGGTTGTTTATAAAGAAAATATAACGTTAAATTCACTTCTTAAAAAGGCTGAAAAACTCAATCAATCCCTTACTAAAATTGAAAAAGCACTTTATCAAACTCAAAATAAGAGTAATCAAGATCCATTGAATTTTCCAATCCGTTTAACAAATAAATTAGGACATTTAAATCAGTTGGTGACAATAAATGACTTTCCACCTACAGATCAAGATGAAATTGTATTAAAACTCCTTACCAAGAAAATTGACGAAAATTTAGAAGAATATGAAAAACTCATTAAAGAGGATTTAAGGTTGTTTAATGAAAATTTTTCAAAATTAAATTTAGATTATTTAACCATAAACGAAAACTAATTGTATTACAACTATATCAAAGCCTTACATCTTATTTTTGTAATCACATGGTTTGCAGGATTATTTTATATTCCAAGATTATTTATATACCACATAGAAGCAACAAAAAAAACAAAGCAAGAAGCAGATATACTTGTTCCACAATTAAAAGTTATGACAAAGAGATTGTGGTATATAATCACCTGGCCCTCAGCAATATTATGTATTATTTTTGCCTTTTGGCTTTTGCTTTTAATCCCATCCTGGATTGCCCAGAGCTGGATGCATATCAAGCTTACTTTCGTAGTTTTATTAATCGCATATCATTTAAAAACACATCAGATTTTTTTAAAACTTCAAAAAGATAAAATTGTTTATACAAGTATGTTCATGAGGATATGGAATGAAGGCGCCACTTTACTGCTTTTTGCGATTGTTTTTTTAGTTATTTTAAAGGATAGTTTTCATTGGATTTTTGGATTATTCGGTATTTTAGGTTTAGGAGTAATCTTGGTATTAGGAATTAGACTTTATAAAAAAAACAGAATTGGTAAATGATAAAAAGGCTAAAAATTCCCGAAAAGTTTTCATTCAGAACACGTCTTTTTGCTGTTATGATTGGCATGCTAATTATTGCAGGCATACTGATTCTTGGTACCACAAGCATCCAATACGAATCTCAAAGAGAGAATTATCATTTGGGTCGTCTAGCTAGAAAAGAATTTCAAATACAAACCCATATAGACTATCTTACTCAAAAGTATAGTCTTATGAACAAGCCAGTTAAGGTTTGGGAGGAGTTTGCCTCTGACTTTGAAAAAATAAATAAAATTCATAATGTTCAGTATTCACTCTTTAAACTTCAAGGAGATCCAATTTTTATATATCATTCTCCTTTAGAAGTAGTTGCAAATAATTATAAGCTTAGTAAATCTATACTTGATCAAATAAATCAATCTCAAGATGGGAGTTATATAGAGCATTATCAGTCGGATATTGATAAATTCCATGCATCATACAAGGTATTGAAAGATAGATTTAAAAAGCCATATGCAATCTTATTTTTTCCCTATTTTGAAGATATTTCCTTCTCTGAAAATGAGTTAAATACATTTATAGAAAACCTTTATCAGATTTACATTTTACTTTTAGTTGGGGTTATTTTTATAGCCTATTTTTTATCGAGATACGTAACACGTTCTCTAGAAACAATTAAAGTTCGAATGGGAAAGATGGGACTGGAAAAGAAAAATGAAAAAATTCACTTAAAAAATGCTACTCGAGAAATAGATAGTTTAGTTAAATCTTATAATAAAATGGTAGATGATTTGGCAGATAGTGCAGAAAAATTAGCTAAGACAGAGCGTCAGCAAGCTTGGCAAGAAATGGCGCGGCAAGTAGCTCACGAAATTAAAAATCCTCTAACTCCAATGCGACTTACAATCCAAAGCTTTATGCATCGTTACGACCCTAATGATCCAGAAATTAAAGAAAAAGTCGCAGATTTCTCAAATCTTTTAATACAACAAATTGACACAATGAGTGAAGTTGCTGAGGCTTTTTCAAATTTTGCTACACTTCCAAAACCAAACATGAAAGATTGTGATCTTGTAGAACTTACTCAGATGGCAGTGAATATTTTTCATCATGAGCACATTTTATTCTCTTCCAACGAGGCCCATATTTTTCATAAAATAGATCGGACACAGTGGGTTCGAGTAATTACTAATTTAGTTCAAAATGCACTTCAATCCATACCAAAAAATAAGACACCTCAGATAGGAGTTCAACTATTGTCAGAAAATAATCAAACAATTCTTTCAATAGTGGATAATGGAAATGGGATTTCTCCTGAAGTCAAAGAGAAAATTTTTGAACCAAAATTCACTACAAAAAGTTCTGGTATGGGTTTAGGACTAGGTATTGTTAAAAATATTATTGAATCTCATGAGGGTTCAATAAAATGCATGTCTAAAATTAAAAAAGGAACAACATTTGTCATTACCTTGCCTAAAAAGGCGTTTTCAGAAGAAAAACAATAATTTGCTTATAACTTAGGCAGAACTAGCAATGGTCGTCAAAAGCAGATTTTAAGTTTTCCGCAATGAGTTCCGCAGGACGTCCTTCAATATGGTGACGTTCAATCATGTGTACTAAAATCCCATCTTTAAATAAAGCAATACTTGGAGATGATGGAGGAAAAGGGACCATCATATCTCTTGCGCTTTTTGTGGCTTCGTTGTCAACTCCTGCAAAAACCGTTACTAAATGATCAGGTATTTTTTTGTTTTGAAGAGAATAATTAACTCCGGGCCTAGCATTAGCAGCAGCACATCCACAAATTGAGTTAACTACGACCAAAGTAGTGCCTGGCTTAGATAAGGCATTGGATACATCTTCCGATGAGGTTAGTTCTTTAAATCCTACGCTAGTTAGTTCTTCACGCATAGGTTTTACTAATTCAGCTGGATACATAGTTTTTTTTTCAAATATATAAATTAATGGAATCTATCTTGTTTTGTAGGGCCAATTTTATTTATCAAATTTGTAAAATATTATGAAATAAGAGAATATGATAAAATGGATCGGAGCATTTATGGGTTATTATTTTTTTAGATTTCCTGGCGCTATGATGGGGTTTTTCATAGGGGGGATTATAGACAATTATAAAAATAATTCTGGGTCTTTTTTTCAGACCAGATTTTCCTCTTCACAAGCAGGAAAATTCCAGCTTAATCTTTTAGCCTTAGCTGCCACTGTTATAAAGGCAGACGGTCAGATAAAGCCCCAAGAGCTTCAATTTGTAAGGAACTTTTTTATAGCTAATTATGGAAGTGACCAAGCTGCAATTATTTTTGAAACTTTTAATGAACAAATAAAAAAAGAAGTTCAAAATATATCTGATTTAGCAATTCTATTTGTTGAAAGATCCACATATGAAACTCGCTTGCAAGTACTTCATTTTTTGTTTGGTGTAGGGAATGCTGATGGGAATGTATCTTCATCAGAGCTTGATAAAATTAATCAAATAGCTTATGCATTGGGAATCCGGACTTCAGACTTTGATAGTATAAAGGCCATGTTTATAAAAGATACTGGGAGTTCTTACAAAGTTTTAGAAATTCTTCCGAGTGCTTCGGATGATGAGGTTAAAAAAGCCTATCGTGAAATGGCAAAAAGGTATCATCCTGATAAACTGCAATCTAAGGACCCTGCACTAATCAAAGGAGCACAAGAAAAGTTTCAAGAGGTGCAAAAAGCATATGAAACTATTCAAAAAGAACGTAATTTATGATAGATATACTTTGGGTTTATATAAAATTAGGCTTCTGGCATGTGGTTGATTGGGAAGGTTTAGATCATTTTTATTTCATAATTACCTTAGCGATGCCCTTTACTTTTCTGAAAATAAGAAAATTAATTTGGTGGGTTACACTTTTCACATTAGGGCATACACTGTCTTTGATAGGAAATTTTTATTTTGAATTATATGTTTCATCCTATTGGATTGAATTGCTTATTCCAATTACCATAGCATTAAATGCAATAACTTTATTCTTTCCAAAAAAATTCAGTCGAATAATTAATAAGGCTTATTTACCTCCCCTTGTTACAGTATTATTTGGAGTTATTCATGGCCTTGGTTTTGGGCGTTATTTCAATATGCTGATTCCAGAAGATGATGTAAGTTTATCATTATTTTCATTTGCAATAGGAGTTGAGTTTGCTCAAATTGCAATCGTGATAGGAATACTATTAATCAGTTTTATTGTTACTCAAGTTTTTAAACAATCCAAAGAGCGTTGGGAATTTTTAGTAGGGGCAATGATTTTATCTCAAGCTCTAACAATGATTTTTGAACGTATTTAAAATTAGATTAAATCCTAAATACTATCTTCGTATCAATGGGAAAAGATAAACAAGAGAAGTACGACAGAGCTTATTTAAAAATGGCTAAAACTTGGGGAGAACTTTCTTATTGTAAACGAAAAAAAGTAGGTGCACTCATTGTAAAGGACAGAATGATTATTTCCGATGGCTACAATGGAACACCTTCAGGATTTGAGAATGTATGTGAAGATGATGAAAATTATACAAAGTGGTATGTTTTACACGCTGAGGCAAATGCTATTCTAAAGGTTGCAGCATCAACACAATCTTGTAAAGGAGCCACCCTTTACATTACTCTTTCTCCTTGTAAAGAATGCAGTAAACTAATTCATCAATCAGGATTAATAAGAGTAGTTTACAGTAAAGTCTACAAGGACACTTCTGGTCTAGATTTTCTAAAGCGAGCTGGAGTAATTTTGACTTTTATACCCGAGGAAATAAAATAGCTTGTGAAAAGAAATAACATATTCTTGTTCCTCATTGTATTACTTTCTATAACGATTGGATATCTTTTTGGGAGTAAAAATATACTTAATTTTTCAACCCTAAATTCTGAAAATAAAAGTATTAACAAGCTAGACCGCTTAATTACCTACCTAACAAGTGACTATGTAGATAAAATAAATTCTGACAGTTTAGTTAGTAAAGTAATTGAAGATATTATAGATAAATTGGACCCACATTCAATTTATATTCCAGCAGAAGAAGGTGAATCTTTGTCTGAGAGTATGAAAGGTAATTTTGAAGGAATTGGTGTTCAGTTTAGAATGTTAAACGACACTATAGCCGTTAGTAGAGTTTTAGATGGCGGGCCGAGTAAAAAAGCTGGCCTAAAGTCTGGGGATAGAATTTTGATTGCAGATAAAGACACACTTCATTCTAAGGGATTAGATAATAAACAAATCATTTCTAAATTAAAAGGAAGTTCTTCAACACCAGTTAGTTTAAAAGTTTACAGGAAAAAACAAGACTCGATTTATACTTTTAATATTATTAGAGGTCCTGTTCCACTCCCAAGTGTAAATTCATCATATATGATTGATAGAAATACGGGATATATAAAAATTAATCGTTTTGCTTCAACTACTTATTCTGAATTTAGAAAGGCAATAAATGAACTGCTGATTAATGACCTTAAAAATCTAATTTTAGATTTAAGAGGAAACCCAGGAGGATATTTGCTTCCAGCGAAACAAATAGCTGATGATTTTCTAGGTGCTCAAAAATCAATCGTTATTGTTGAAGGGAATAATGGAAAAAGAGAGAGAACAGTTTCTTCATCTGGTGGTTTATATGAATTAGGGAGATTATACATTCTTGTAGACGAGGAATCTGCATCTGCTAGTGAGGTTATTGCAGGTGCAATTCAAGATAATGATCGTGGACTGATAATAGGGAGACGCACCTTTGGTAAAGGTTTAGTTCAGCAACAAATGCCATTAGGAGAAGGCGATCAAATTAGACTTACCACAGCCAGATATTTCACTCCCACAGGACGATCTATTCAAAGGCCTTATGACTCTTCAAGCAGATCAGAATATTACGCAGAAATAAAAAATCGTTATAAAAATGATAATGCAGCAAGTTTGAAAAATAAAGAAATTGATAATAGTTTGACATTTAAAACTCCTCAGGGAAGAACTGTATTTGGGGGTGGTGGGATCACTCCTGATATTTACATATCCAATAATACAAGTCCACATGAGACCTGGAATAATAATCTTATTGGATCTAATCTTATTGATCTATTTGTGTTTTTAGAACTTGATAAAAATCATAAAAAATATGATTTCGATAATCCAGCTAGATTTTTTAATAATGAATTACCATTTAAAGAGGATTTTCTTGAAGCCTTCAAAATTTTTTGTAAAGAAAATAATTTACCAATAGAAATAAATTCTCAAAGTGAAAAAAGAATTTTAAATTCCATTAAATCTTTTATTGCTCTTCAACTCTTTAATGAAAACATCTTTACCCGTATTAATAATCAAAATGATGACTTCGTTATAAAAGCACTTGAAGAAATTAAAAGCCCGAAACCTATTTTTTAATCTTTTCAGAAATTTTTTTTGACAGGATAAGGATTACTAATAATAAAAAAGAACTTGCAGAAGCTATAGATCCAATTAAAGCGACAGTACTATCTCCGCTCAATGGACTTTCCCAGTTAATTTTGGTCAAGTTAAAAATAAACAGGGCAATAGAAAGAAATATAAAAATTGAAAGTGCGATTCTCATACTTAAAGTTTTAAATTAGTTTACCAATGTTAGTTGTAAATAATTTTACAGCTAAGGCTAGCAGTATAATTCCAAATACTTTTCTAATAATATTAATGCCGGATTTCCCTAATAATCTTCCAATTAATCTGGATGATTTCAATATAATGTAGACAAATAAAATATTTATTAAAATTGCTATTATGATGTTTGTAATATAAAATTCAGCTCGTAAAGAAAGAAGAGAAGTCATGGTTCCGGCACCTGCAATCATTGGAAATGCAAGAGGTACAATAGAGGCGGTTTCAGGAGCTTCGTCACGGTAAAGTGTAATTCCCAATATCATTTCTAGAGCGAGAAATAAAATAACTAAGGAACCAGCTACAGCAAATGAATAGATGTCTATACCAATAAGGTTCAGTATTTCTTCACCTAAGAAAAGAAATCCAATCATAATAAAAGCAGCAATAATAGAAGCTTTTTCAGATTGTATATGACCTATTTTGTCTCTAAGAGATATTATTAAAGGTATATTTCCAATGATATCAATAACAGCAAAAAGTACTAGGCTGGCAGTAAGAATTTCTTTTAAATCTATCACGATTTGTAATTTTTTACAAATCTAGTATCATTCTTTTGAACGCCATATTTTAAATTCTTAATTTTATAAAAAAACTTTTGATATCAATAGATAATACACTTGTTTCAGATCAAATAATATCGGAAGAATTTGTTTGTAACATATCCAAATGCAAAGGAGAGTGTTGTGTTGCTGGTGAAGCAGGAGCGCCTTTAGAAAAGAATGAAGTTACTTTTTTAGAAAAAAATTATTCAAAAATTAAACCCTTCTTAAATAAAAAAGGAATAAAATCTATCGAAAGCCAGGGCGTTTTTGTAAAAGGCTTAGATGGTGATTTAGAAACTCCTTTGGTGGAAGGAAAAGAATGTGCCTACACCGTTTTCTCTGATTCTGGGGTTGCCTCTTGCGGAATAGAAAAAGCATATCAGCAGGGTGTTATTAATTTTCAAAAACCTATATCATGTCATTTATATCCAGTTAGGGTTCAAAACTATGAAAGCATGATAGCTGTAAACTATCATAGTTGGTCTATTTGTTCTGATGCGTGTTCCTTGGGAGAGTCACTAAAAATTCCAATTTATGTTTTTGTAAAAACAGCTTTAATTAGAAAATTTGGAGAGAAGTGGTATTCTGAGTTAACTGAGCATGCAAAAAACAGATATTAAGCTTTTGTAATGTTTTTGGGGCTTGACAGAGATTTAAAAAAATAAGTCACTGTTTTTCAGACAGTTAACATTTTTTTATTTTTTAGAAATAAACAAAAAAAATCAAATTTTGTTAAAAACTAAGCCACATTGTGGAAAAGTTGCTCTTTCAATTTTCGTTACAATTTAGAATCTTTGTTAATCATAAATCAATTAATTTTTTTAACATAAAATAAAAACAATGGCAGCAGTAGAACCTATCCTTCAAGAAAACGAGAATCGTTTTGTGATTTTCCCAATTCAACATCATGATATTTGGGAATGGTATAAGAAAATGGAGGCTAGTTTTTGGACTGCTGAAGAAATTGATTTACATCAGGATCTTACTGATTGGAATACAAAGTTAAATGACGATGAGAAATATTTCATTAAGCACATCCTTGCTTTTTTTGCTGCATCAGATGGTATTGTGAATGAAAACTTAGCAGAAAATTTCGTTAATGAAGTACAGTACTCAGAGGCAAAATTCTTCTATGGTTTTCAAATTATGATGGAAAATATTCATTCTGAAACCTATTCTTTACTAATTGATACTTACGTTAAGGATGATGTAGAAAAAGATAGACTATTCAAAGCAATTGAGGTTTTTCCCGCAATAAAAAAGAAGGCAGATTGGGCCTTAAAATGGATTGAATCTGATTCTTTTGCTGAAAGATTGATTGCATTTGCCGGTGTAGAAGGGATTTTCTTTTCGGGAGCCTTTTGTTCTATTTATTGGCTGAAAAAACGTGGTTTAATGCCAGGACTAACATTCTCTAATGAATTAATTTCAAGGGATGAGGGAGTACATTGTGACTTTGCAGTACACCTTCATAATCATCACATCGTAAATAAAGTCCCTCCAGCTCGAATTAAAGAAATCTTATTAGACGCATTAAATATTGAACGTGAATTTATCACAGAATCTTTGCCAATCAGTTTAATAGGTATGAATTCTAAGTTGATGACTCAATACCTGGAATTTGTTACGGATCGTCTTTTGGTGGAGTTTGGTTTAGAAAAAGAGTTTAATGTGAGTAATCCATTTGATTTTATGGATATGATTTCCTTACAAGGAAAAACGAATTTCTTCGAGAAACGTGTTGGTGAATACCAAAAAGCAGGTGTTTTAAATAATGAAAAGACTGATGAGAAAATTAGCTTTGATGCTGATTTCTAATTCACCTCTCATTTTTTATAAATGTTCCTTTCCGCCCATCAGGGTGTAAATATTAAAGTGTAAATTTTTAAAAAGTAAAGTATGTTTGTAGTAAAAAGGGATGGCAGAAAAGAGCCAATCATGTTCGATAAAATTACTGCTCGAATACGCAAGCTTAATTATGGTCTAAATCCATTAGTTGATCCTGTTCGAGTTGCAATGCGAGTGATTGAGGGATTATATGATGGGGTAACTACTTCTGAATTAGATAATCTTGCTGCAGAGATAGCAGCTACGATGACTACAACTCACCCTGACTATGCAAAGCTAGCAGCACGAATCTCAGTTTCCAATTTACATAAAAACACTAAAAAATCTTTTTCTGAAACCATGGAGGACATGTACACTTATGTCAATCCACGTACAGGAAAAAAAGCACCTTTACTCTCTGATGAGGTTTATAATATCATTAAAAAAAATGCTGATAAACTAGACTCTAGTATTATCTATAATAGAGATTTTGGTTACGATTTTTTTGGATTTAAAACTCTTGAACGTTCATATCTCATGAAACTCAATGGACAAATAGTTGAGCGTCCTCAACACATGCTAATGCGGGTTTCTATCGGGATACACTTAAATGATATTAAATCAGCTTTGGAAACCTATGAGCTAATGTCTAAGAGGTATTTTACTCACGCGACACCTACACTTTTTAATTCTGGTACTCCAAAGCCCCAAATGTCTTCGTGTTTCCTTTTGGCAATGAAAGACGACAGTATTGATGGTATTTATGACACCCTAAAACAGACAGCTAAAATTTCTCAGTCTGCTGGAGGAATTGGATTATCAATCCACAATGTTAGAGCAACAGGTTCCTATATAGCTGGAACTAATGGTACATCAAATGGAATTGTACCAATGTTACGTGTCTTTAATGATACTGCTCGATATGTAGATCAAGGTGGAGGGAAAAGAAAAGGTTCTTTTGCTATTTATGTAGAGCCATGGCATGCAGATATTTTTGATTTCTTAGAGTTAAAAAAGAATCATGGAAAAGAAGAAATGCGTGCACGTGATTTATTCTATGCTATGTGGACTCCAGATCTTTTTATGAAGCGAGTAGAGGAAAACGCTGAATGGACTTTAATGTGTCCAAATGAGTGTCCAGATCTTTATAATGTTCACGGTGACGAGTTTGACAAGTTATACCTCAAATATGAATCAGAAGGGCGAGGTAGAAAAACTATTAAAGCTAGAGATCTTTGGGAGAAAATATTAGAGTCACAAATTGAGACAGGAACCCCTTACATGCTTTATAAGGATTCAGCCAATCGAAAGTCAAACCAAAAAAATTTAGGAACCATACGTTCATCTAACTTGTGCACTGAAATTTTGGAGTATACCTCTGCTGACGAAATAGCTGTGTGTAACTTGGCTTCAATTGCTTTACCAATGTTTGTCAAAGATGGAGAGTTTGACCATCAATCTCTTTTTGATGTTACCGTTAGAGTAACTAAAAACCTAAACCGTGTCATTGATCGTAATTACTATCCAGTTAAGGAAGCTGAAAACTCAAACTTTAGACACCGTCCAATTGGGTTAGGTGTTCAAGGGTTAGCGGATACTTTTATTATGTTACGTTTGCCCTTCACATCAGAAAAGGCTAAAGAGTTGAATCAAGATATTTTTGAGACGCTTTACTTTGCTGCCGTTACCGCATCGGCAGAAGAAGCAAAAAAAGAAGGCACTTATGAAACATACAAAGGCTCTCCTATGTCAGAAGGTGAATTCCAACATAACCTTTGGGGTATAAAAGATAAAGAACTTAGTGGTCGTTGGGATTGGGTAGCACTACGAAAAACCGTTAAAAAGCATGGGGTTCGAAACTCACTTTTGGTGGCGCCTATGCCCACTGCAAGTACTTCACAGATTTTAGGGAATAACGAATGCTTTGAGCCCTATACGTCTAATATTTATACAAGGCGAGTACTTTCTGGAGAATTTATCGTGGTTAATAAACATTTGTTAGAGGATCTAGTTGAAAGAGGCTTGTGGAATGAAGACATGAAACAACAATTAATGCGAAATAATGGATCGATTCAAAATATTGATGGTATTCCTGATGACATTAAAGAGCTTTATCGTACTGTTTGGGAAATGAGTATGAAAGATATCATAGATATGTCACGTCACCGTGGATATTTTATTGATCAATCCCAATCTCTAAATTTATTTATGGAAGGTGCGACAATGGCAAAATTAACTTCCATGCATTTTTATGGATGGAAATCTGGTTTGAAGACTGGAATGTATTATTTGAGAACAAAATCAGCAGTTGATGCCATCAAGTTTACCTTAGAGAATGATAAAAAAGCTAAACAGCCTGAAGTAGAAGCAGTAAAAAAATCTAAATCACTGGCAACAGCTGCTGGAGAACCCCCTGTCCCTGTGGAACCACTATCACCTAATGAGCTTAAGGAAATGCTTTCAAAGGCAAAAGAAAGTGAGGATGATGATTGTTTGATGTGTGGGTCTTAAATATTGATTCAATAGTATAGTATAAAGCCCTTTTAAGGGCTTTTTATTTACCTTAATATCAATAAGTTAATCCTTAATGTTAAATTAATGTTACGTAAATATTACGTAAATTGAAATTAAATATTAAGTTTGTATTAACAAATGCGAAATATAACCATGAAAAAATATTTCATCTATATAACTTTCTTCACTTTTGGATTATCTTTTGCTCAAGAAAAAGAGACAAAAAGAATCCTAACTCAACAGGGAGAAATAATCAAGTTTGAAGAATATCATGATAACGGAATGCTTTCTCAAACAGGATATTTTTTAGATGGAAAAAATCATGGTATTTGGATGAGCTATAACTCTGAGGGAATTAAACTTTCTAAAGGTGTTTACGACAAAGGAAAAAAAACAGATCGTTGGTTTTTTTGGAACAAGGGAATACTTATTGAAGTCGACTATAAAGATAATATTGTCCAAAGCGCAACTAAATGGGATAAAGCTGAGTCACTGGCTTCCAAAGATGACTAGAAGTTAAAGCTTCCTAAAAGCCCCATAATACTTTTCAACTAACTCAAACTTATGCGTTATCATATCTTTTGTACATATCAAAAAGTTAAAATATAGGGTTGTATTTTTTGCACTGGTTTCATCTCCACGAGTACGTTCAATTTGAATATTAATTTTGGATTCAATAAAACTGAATTTAAAAAGTTAAGACATCGTTACTCACCCCAACAATTAAGTCACCTACAGCTAATATGCTGAGCATGATAATTATATAAATATGGGTTCTTCATTTAGCAAATGAAGCTATTAAAATTTAATAGAGTAGCCTAGGGAAAAGGTTCTCCCAATATGTCTTAATCTAAAATACTCGGTTATTCCTCCATAACCCTCAAATAAGCTTTCTCTTTCATCATCTAAAATATTGTTAACCCTCAAGGTTATACTAGCTTTATTTTTGAATTGTTTAATTAAGTTAAAATTTAGACTTTGAAAAGGCATTGTATATACATCAGGATAAAAGCCATCTCCAACTACCTCTAAGGTCTTGCCTTGAACATTATAATAGAGCCCAGCTTGAATACCTTTTTCAGCTTGATTGTAGTCAATCCCAGTATTTATAAGATAAGGTGATTGACCTTGTAATTGTCTTGAAGTTCCTAGTGTTTCCCCTTCTCTTAGCCCTAATGTTCTTAATTTAAGCTCGTCTTCGCTGTATTTTTCATCAGATATAATGTAGGATCCGTTAAAGTTTAAATTAAGATTTCTCAAACCAGGTATCCAATCAGTAATTTTTTTTCTCAATTCTAATTCAACACCAAATACATTTGCGTTTTCAAGATTTAATGGCTTATAGTTAGATGTGGAGGCTGCTACAAATCCAATCTCAATAGGATCGGTGAGGCTTTTATAAAATAAACTTGCTGCGAAAAGTTGAGCATCTTCCCCAAATGCTTCGTATCGAAGGTCAAAGTTGTCAATATAGGAGGGTTTTATTTCTATATTTCCAATAAAAAATAAATTAGATAGGGGGTCATAGATTTCTGCAATGGAAGCTTCTTTAAAGCTAGGTCTCGCCGTGGTCAAAGAATAAGCAAAGCGTATATTTTTATTTTCTTTAAGACTAAATATGAAATTTGATGATGGGAATAGATTATTTTCATTAATGATCTTTTGGTCATTAAAAACTTGTCCAAGTTGGCTATTCTCACCTGTATAGAACACCTGATAATTTTCGAATCGGAATCCAATAA
>JBJKWV010000039.1:0-16849 GCA_045561915.1 Flavobacteriaceae bacterium | reverse complement strand
GCGTTACGCACCCGTGCGCCGGTCGTCAGCGGATTGCAAGCAATCCCTGTTACCCCTCGACTTGCATGTGTTAAGCCTGCCGCTAGCGTTCATCCTGAGCCAGGATCAAACTCTTCGTTGTTGTTTCTTTATAAATTTCCACAACATACTAAAATTGACTTGGTCAAAATGGTTCTATTCACTTGTATCTTTCGATACGCGCTGTCATTCTTATTTTAATTTTTTCAATGAACGTTCGCTCATACAAAAAATAGTAAATAATTTTTCTATTTTGAGTATTTTAGCGGATGCAAATATAAAACCCTTTTTACATCCTACAAGAGGTTTTTCAGTTTTATTTCTAAAAAAAAAAAGAACCAAGGCTAGCTACTGAATATCAACTCTTTATACTATTCAAAAAAATTCCAAATTAAACCAAAACGAATAGAGAAATCTCTATACGGAACAAAAGGGGCAGAATAATAATCGTATTGGGTGTCAATATTTATTAAATGTTCAATTGGAGAAGAAATATTTTCCAGTTTTAGATAAATTCTAGAACTCTTAATTTTTGAATTAAAGAAAAAGTCAACTCGCGGATACTCTCCTATTTTGGTATTATTCTGTGTTACAAACTCAGCTAAAATTGGGTTGTATTGGTCTGCATAGTAATCTGTAAAAAAAACAAATGTGAATCCTGATTGGAAAAATAGAGCTTTATTAAAAATTGAAGAAGTCAACATAATTGTGCTTCGAATTAACCACTCAGGAACATTTAAAGCCAAAGGACCACTTAGAAGCTCTTCTGTTTTATCTTCTTGATTCACTTTTTGGTATTGTATGTTATTAACCCATGAAAATTTTCCTAAATCAAATCTGTTATCTAATCTGACTTTTAAATAATCGATTTTTTTATTACTTTGGTATACTTCCACCCTAAATCTCTCGTTTAGATCTAAAAAAAGAGTTCTATTATTAAAAAATGTATAGTTATCAATTGATGTCCATGCTCCCCTAAGAGAACCCCATTTTGGATGAGATAAGAAAATAGATTGTGTTTTGAAATTTTGATTCTCTAAGGAATTATTCTCCCAATTATATTCTCTAAAATCACTTTGAACTAGACCAAAATTAAAATTTAAGGGTTGAGAGCGATAATTATATGAGGCACCCAGGATTATATCTTTAATTATGTTTCGTGAAAGATTAACTCGAAGAGCTTGAGTTGCATATTCATTTTTTAAAGACTTATAGACCATTGCTTTAGAATTAAATCCAAAAATTTCTTTTTCCCATCGAGCTTGGACTGCAATTTGACTTGCCTTTATTTCATTAGAAATTATAGAATCTTTTTGATATTCATTGGGCCCAGTTGAGTAATTCCAGCTGTGATGATGTAGATCCAGATTAAGCTGTCCGAGGGTTTTATCTTTAAAACTTAGAAAAAGGTTATTCTCCAGAGCACTAAACATAGTAGAATCAACAACAATATTATTTTCATAGGTTTCATTAAAATATTCGCCAGGTCTATTCTGATTGTATTGATAAGTCTTGTTTTCTAAACTTGTTCTTAAACCCACAGACATTTTATAAACTGCAGTATCTTTTAGGATAGGAAACATTTGATAGCGATGCTCCATAAAATATCGATTACCTTTAAGCAAATTATCTGCTTCTATATGTGTGACTAGTCGATTTCGATCTAGAAATCCATCATAAAAAACTATTTCCTCGTTTCCATCCTCGTCTAAAATGGGATTACCAGATTCATCAGCACTTACGTAATTCGGAGCATTTTCAAAAAAATAGTTTGATGCATTGGTTAATCCTCCGTTAACTTGATTTTCTAGAGATTGGGTGGTTTGATGCAGACGCACACGGTATCTTTGATTGTAAGATTGATACTGAGAACTTAACCGAAATTGTCTTGCTCTACTTAATGAAGATAAGTATTTCCCTAAAGACCTAAATCCCTTAAATGAAACAGCAATATTAAATTTAGGTGAAGTATTGATCGCTAGGGTTGCATCCAAATTCTGCCCTTGTTGAAAAGTCGATTTAAAAAAAAGTTCAGTATATGGAGAAGGCACTTCATAATAAGCAATGTCCTCCTTCTCAAAATAACCAAAATGTTTTACTCTAAATCCCATTTGGGGAGTAAATGGTTGTTTATGGAAATCATAACCCATCTTATTGAAAGCCTCTCCCATGTTTGGAAAGGTCAGTAATTCAAAATAATCTTTACGCAAAAAATTAAATGAGTACTCACCCTCTATTGAAAGGGAGGTGTCAACCTCTTTTACACTACCATCCATAAACATAATTTTATAGTCATATATGCCAACCTTATCCATTGGTTTGATGAAAGGGATAAGTTTTTTCTTTTTTGATATTTTTTTTGTTGATTTTTGACTTTTTGAGGCTGAATCTTGTTTTTTGATTTCGTCTAAGACAGTCTTTTCATTCGATACAATTGTATCTTTTAAAGTATTATTTAACTCTTTATCTATTGAAATTGAATCTATCACAGAAGCTTCTTTTTGTTGACTCCAAATGATTTGAATTAGGAGAAAAAGAGAAACAAAAAGAGTTATACGCATGCTAAACATGATTTGTTTGCGAAGTTATAATAAATGTAAGTAACTTGTGATAGACGATAAAATATAAAAATTGATTTAAATTGATGCTTGACGTTCAATTAACTTCATTTCTTGAAGCAGGAACAGATGAAGCTGGAAGAGGTTGTCTTGCAGGACCAGTAACTGCAGGTGCTGTAATACTCCCTTTAAAATCAAATATTCCTTTACTAAAAGATTCAAAAAAACTAACTGAAAAACAACGCTATAATTTGAGACCTATTATTGAGAAAAACGCAATTGCTTTCGGAGTTGCTTTTGTTTATCAACAAAAAATTGATGAAATAAATATTCTAAATGCGTCAATTCGTGCAATGCACTTAGCTTTAAGAAAACTTAAAATAAATCCACAGTTCATCGTTGCAGATGGAAATCATTTTTCCCCATTTAAAAAAATTCCATATGAATGTATTATAAAGGGTGATAACAAATATCAAAATATAGCAGCTGCTTCAATTTTAGCTAAAACATACAGAGATGACTACATGAAAAAAATTGGAATTGATTTCCCTGAGTACAAATGGAATAATAACAAAGGATATCCTACTCTAGATCACCGGGCAGCAATAGAAGAATTTGGTGTAACAGAACATCACAGGAAATCTTTTCAATTACTCAAAAATCAGATTAAAATTAATTTTAAGTAGACTAAAACCAAAGAAATAGTTAATAACATTTAATAAAAATGAAAAAATAGGAGGCTATGTTTTTTATTTTTGAATTGAGATATGATTAATAAATCATTTATTGTTATATGTCTTTTTTTTATTGGATGTAAGCCAGAAAAAAAAGAACCTTTAATTCTTTTGGATTATATTCCCCAGAACACTATTGCAGCATTTCAACTAAAAGATCAAAACATGTTGAAAAATGCAATTACAAATCTTCCTTTTTTAGAAGCCCTAGTAAAAATTAATGATTCCCTTTACTCGGACTTAAATGCATTAATACCCAACGAATTTCCTTCAAATTCACTCCTTTTTTTAACCCCAGAAGGGAAAAAAAATATAGCTGCATCGTTTATGTACAAATCAATTTCAATAGATACATTCCCTAAAAAAATCATTGGTCGATTTATATATGATGATGTATCGGTAATTGTCAAAGAAGTTGATAATAAAAAAATATTTCATGCCACAATTCAAAATATCAATGTGCTAAGCTGTTCGAAATTAGTTTTAGAAAATAGTATTCGGAATATTAAAAGTAACAAAAGAGGAATACAAGATACTAAATTATACAAGCTTGCAGGCTTAAGTGATGAAAATACAACATTAAGTTTTTATCTTCAAAATGAAGTAATAGGTATTTTAAAAGATCTTTTCCCAAAGACAGATCTTTTTCCTTTTGTAGCGAGCAGCTGGTTTTATTTTGATTTCAATACAAAAAAAAATCCTTTTACATTAGATGGTGTAAGTTTTATAAGTGACTCGATACCAGATGAATTGAGTTTATTAAGAAATTTAGAAGCAAAAGCACTTATTAGTCCTAATTATATCCCCCAAACCTTTGACAGCTATCTTGCTCTAGCAGTAAGTGATTATAAAACTTTAGAAGATAATTTTAAAAAATATAGTCGGCATAAAAATACTCCCTTGAACAAAATAAATTTTGATTTATTAAGTAGCTTAGATGAAATAGCTTGGCTTAAATATAATTCTAATAAAGCTATTTATCTTCATCTAAATAATTCAGAAAATATGCTTTTGGACTTATTCATTGATTCAATAAATTCATCCAAATTCCGAGGAGTAGCTATTAAAGATCAAAACCTTCCTGAGGACTTTATAAAATTCTTAGAAGCCTTTGGGATGCCTTTTAAACCAAATTATGTGTCAAAAATTGATGATTTCTTAATCTATGCCTCTAATAAAATATTTTTGAAACAGCTAATTGGTATTAAACTTGATGAAAATACTTTAGATAATGACTTTAATTTTAAAAGTCTGAAAAAGGACTTAGCTGACAATAGTACATTTTTATGGGTTGGAAACACCTCAAATCTAAAAAATGAATGGAAAGAGACTAGTTTAAAAAGAAAGAAAGTCTGGGAAAGCGTTAATATTGATAAGTACCCGCTAATTGCAATGCAAGGGGTATCTGAAAATAATATTGTGCAAAGTCGATTCACCGCTCAGCCTGAAAATTCTGAACAACAAAAAAACAGTGTTTTAAATCAACATACTTTTAGTTTAGATGCTCCCATTGCTAATAACCCTCAATGGCTTAAAAATCATCGAAACAAAACAATGGACATAGTTGTACAAGATATAAACAATGTTGTTTATTTGTTTTCAAACACAGGAGTTTTATATTGGAAAAAACAGCTCTCGGGACCTATAATAGGTGATATAATTCAGGTAGATCTATATAAAAATAGGCGTTTACAAATGGCTTTTAGGACTCCAAATCGTTTTATGATTTTGGATCGAAACGGAAAAGTTGTATCTCCTTTTAATAAAAAAATTTTATCAGAAAAGCCTCAACATTTTGCTGTTTTTGATTATGACTTAAATAGAAATTATAGATTTATTTTAAGTCATGGAAAAAAAATAGAGATGTACGACAATAGAGGTAAAATTGTTAAAGGATTTAAACTTAATAAATTGAAGCAATCACTTCAGCACGCCCCCAAACACGTTCGTTTTGGAAATAAAGATTATATAATTTTAAAAGATATTGATGGACAAATTAGAATTTTAAACCGTCAGGGTAAAGATCGTATTCGAGTTAAAAAAATTGACAATATTTCCAATAATGATGTCTTCGGTTATAGAAACACTTTTTCTACAACTTCAAAAAAAGGTGATCTTTTACAAATTGACAGCAATGGAAATATAATCGAAAGCCCACTTGGACTTAGATCTGATCATAAAATTGATATGACCTCTAAATCAATTGTAACATTTTCGGAAAATAAATTAAACATTAAAGGGATTCCAGTTATTCTCCCTTTTGGTAAATACTCATCCCCGAAAATTCATTACATTAATAATACTATTTATGTAACTATTACTGATTTAGATTCACAAAAAGTTTATTGTTTTTATAGTAATGGAACTTTATTGGGTGGTTTCCCGGTATATGGTAGTTCTAAAGCAGAATTAATTAATGCTGATAACGATAAAGCAATAGAAATGGTTGTTAAATCTGAAGAAGAATCAATGATTATTTATCAAATTAACTAAACACCCATTTTATTCAAATTGGCTTCGAAAAGTTTTGCAAGGTGAGCCTCTATTTTATCCTTTACCTCTTCAAAAGGAACCTCTCTTTTTAATTCTTTAGCTAAAGAGGTTACGGATTTTCCTTCTATTCCGCATGGTACTATGTTGTCAAAATAGCTAAGCTCAGTGTTTACATTTAATGCAAAACCATGCATTGTAACCCAACGGCTAGCTTTAACACCCATAGCGCATATTTTCCTAGCAAATGGTGTCCCTACATCAAGCCATACCCCTGTCTCTCCATTACTACGTAATCCTAATAAATCGTATTCTTCCAGAGTCAGTATAATAGCTTCCTCTAAGTAGCGGAGATATTTATGAATATCGGTGAAAAAATTATCTAAATCAAGTATAGGATAGCCTACAATTTGTCCTGGACCATGAAAGGTTATATCTCCACCACGGTTGGTTGAAAAAAATTCAATATTCTTCTCTAGTAATTGCTTCTCACTCAAAAGTAAATGCTGAGTTTTCCCACTTTTACCTAACGTAATTACTGGTGTGTGTTCTACCCACAATAAATAATTATTTGTAGGAATGTGAATATTTTTTCTTCTATTATTTATCTTCAAATCAATTGTCTGTTGGAATAATTCTTCTTGAATTTTTAGTCCTTCTTTGTATGATTTAACACCAAGTTCAATTATCCGAATAAATTTATTTTTTTTTGACATCTCTCTTAACTATTAATACCCCAACGGCCAGGATTGTTTAGAATTACCAAAGCAGCAATAACGCCAGGAACCCACCCACAAAGGGTTAAGATAAACACAATTAACACTGATCCACAACCCTGGTCTATTACAGCCAAGGGTGGGAATAAAATTGACAATAAAACCCGGAAAAAACTCATGAATCTAATAAAAGTGTAAAGATATAAAATTTGACTCCTTAAGTTTTTATAGTCTACGTATCTTTATGCAAATTTATACTTATGGCTAAGCTTTCCGAACAGGAACTGATTCGAAGAGAAAAATTAGAAGAGTTGAAAAGTTTAGGGATTAATCCCTATCCCGCAGCTCAATTTGATGTAGATTTTTATGCAAAAGATCTTCCAGAAAATTATGATGAAGGTAAAAAAGTGATTTTAGCTGGACGTTTGATGTCTAGAAGAATTCAAGGAAATGCAAGCTTTGCAGAATTATTAGACAGTACTGGCAGAATTCAACTATATTTCAACAGAGATGAAATATGCAATGGAGAAGATAAAAACTATTATAATGTAGTATATAAAAAACTTCTAGATATTGGAGATTTAATTGGCTTGAAGGGAACGCTTTTTACAACACAAGTAGGTCAACAAACGGTTAAAGTTTCAAGCTTTATATTGCTAAGTAAATCTCTTCGGCCTCTACCTCTTCCTAAAACAGATACGAAAGGAAATATATATGATGCATTTAATGATCCTGAATTACGCTATCGACAACGTTATGTTGATTTGGTTGTAAACCCCGATACAAAAAAAACTTTTTTAAAACGTTCAAAAATAACCACAACTATAAGGGATTTCTTAACTGAAAAAGGCTATTTAGAAGTAGAAACTCCAATTTTACAACCAATTCCAGGTGGAGCAGCAGCAAGGCCCTTTGAAACCCATCATAATGCTCTAAATACAAAATTATACTTACGTATTGCTAATGAACTCTATCTCAAGCGTCTTATTGTTGGTGGTTTTGAAGGGGTTTTTGAATTTGCCAAAGATTTTAGAAACGAAGGGATGGATCGAACTCACAACCCGGAATTTACAGTCATGGAACTTTATGTAGCTTACAAAGACTATTTCTGGATGATGGAGACAACAGAAAATTTGGTCGAGCGTATTGCAAAAGAGGTTAATAAAACCACAGAATTTCAAGTGGGAGACAACATTATCAACTTTAAGGCGCCTTATCCACGTGTCCCAATACTCGAGGCCATACAAACCCACACTGGAATTGATATTTCTCAAATGAATGAAGATGAACTCCGAAAAACTGCAAAATCCCTTGGTTTAGATGTAGATGAAACTATGGGAGAAGGCAAATTGATTGATGAAATTTTTGGAGAAAAATGTGAACATAATTACATTCAACCCACCTTTATAATTGATTATCCCAAATCTATGAGCCCGTTGACAAAGGAACACAGAGTCAATAAGAAGCTTACAGAACGCTTTGAACTTATGGTTAATGGGAAAGAGCTTGCCAATGCTTACTCAGAATTAAACGACCCCATTGATCAAAGAGAACGTTTTGAAAACCAATTAAACCTAAGTGAGAAAGGCGATGATGAAGCTATGTTTATAGACCAAGATTTTTTACGTGCTCTTGAATATGGGATGCCTCCAACTTCAGGAATTGGGATTGGAATAGATCGTCTGGTAATGCTTATGACGAACAATACTTCAATTCAGGAAGTCCTCTTCTTTCCACAAATGAAACCAGAAAAAAATATCGATTCTTTGACTCTAGAAGAAAAAAATTTGTATAGAGTTGTAAAGCAAAATAAGTTTTTATTATTATCTGAGATCAAAGAAAAAGTTGGTCTAAGCAATAAAAAATGGGATAAAGCTATAAAAGGATTAGTTGAGAAGAAATTAGTTAAAGTTATCAAAAATGAAGAAGGTTTGTTTATTGAATTGGTTCAGTGATTTGAATCAAATAAACCATCTAAAACTAAACGTGAAAATAATACTCTTAAAAATGCTCATTTTTAAAATTCAACTATCATAAGTCTTTTAATACATCAGCAAAGCAATTCACTGTCTGGTCAATATCCTGGTCTGTAAGTGCATCATTTAAAAAATAACTTTCATAAGAACTAGGTGGTAGATAAATCCCTTTATTTAGCATTCCATGAAAATATTTACTGAAACGTTTTGAATCCCCAGTTGCAGCAGTTTCAAAATCAAATACAGCTTTGTCTGTAAAATGGAGAGAAATCATAGAGCCCAATCTGTTGATATGGTATGGAATGTTTTTATTTTTTAAAACATCTCTAAAGCCTATTTCAAGCCTCTCTGTTTTTTTATTTAATCGCTGATAAATCTGTTCATCGGCGTGTAAAGCCTTAAGCATTGACAATCCAGCTGACATAGCTAAAGGGTTTCCACTTAGAGTTCCCGCTTGATAAATTGGTCCCTCTGGAGCTAAATATTTCATAATTTCATTTCTAGCTGCAAAAGCTCCAACAGGAAGTCCACCTCCTAATACTTTTCCATAAGTAGCAATATCTGCTTTTATTTCCAGAAGTTCTTGTGCACCTCCCCTTGCCAATCGAAAACCAGTCATTACCTCATCAAAAATAAGTAAACTCTCGTTTTGATCGCATAAAAATCGTATACCTTCCAAAAAACCCTCTTTGGGAGGAATACAACCCATGTTTCCTGCTACAGGCTCTATAATAATTGCAGCGATTTTGTCTGAATGTTCTTTGAAGATGATTTCTACATCCTCAAGGTTGTTATAGTTAGCTAGAATGGTATCTTTTGCTGTTCCTTTTGTAACTCCTGGGCTACTGGGACTTCCAAAAGTTACCGCTCCACTCCCTGCCTGAATTAGAAAAGCGTCAGAATGCCCATGGTAACAACCTTTAAACTTTATTATTTTTTCTCTTTTTGTAACTCCACGTGCCAACCGAACTGCACTCATACAAGCTTCTGTTCCTGAATTCACAAAACGGATTTTATCCATATTAGGAATCATCTTCAATGCGAGGCTTGCCATTTCATTTTCCAGAGCTGTAGGGATTCCGAATGAAGTCCCTTTGTCTGAACGATCTTTTATTGCTTGAATTACTGGAGAATAAGCATGTCCTAAAATCAAAGGCCCCCAACTGGATATATAATCTAAATAGGAATTCCCATCTTCATCATAAAGTCTAGCTCCTTTGGCATTCTTTATAAATATAGGGGTGCCCCCTACAGATTTAAAAGCTCTTACTGGTGAGTTTACACCGCCTGGAATATGCCTCTGGGCTTCTTTAAATAAAGCACTACTTCTTTGGTAACGCATGAATTAGTTTTTAGTTACAATTTTTAATTTTTGTCCTATATAAATAGTTTTATCATGTATTTTATTGATTTCAACCAATTTGTCTATAGATATATCATACTTTCTGGAAACGGAGTAAAGTGTATCTCCTTTTTGGACCGTGTGAATTTGTTTTTGATTAATTGTACTTTTTGATTTTTCTGCTACATGTTTTTTAGACTTTTTAATGTCATATCTAGTTAAATCAAATCGTTCAATCAAACTGATTAATTTATCAGGATATTTTGGGTCAGTTGCATATCCAGCTTTTTTAAGACCCCTTGCCCAAGCTTCATAATTAGATGTTTTGATATCAAATAAAAAAGAATATCTCGAGCGACCAGTTAAAAAAAGTGAATGATCTCGATATGATGTTGCTGGATCAATATATACCCTGAAGCATTCTCCTTTTAGATCATCATCATGATAAATACGTTTCCCTTTCCAATCAGAATGGCACTTGATCCCAAAATGATTATTCCCCTGTAATGCCAAACGCCCATATCCCATTCCTGATTCTAAAATTCCTTGAGCTAATGTAATACTTGCAGGAACTCCAAAAGCTTTCATTTCATCTCGAGCAATAGGCCCAAATTTTTCGATATAATTATCAATTTTTTCTTTATTACTAAATAGCTCTGGTTTAGGAGTAGTTTTTACTTTTTTTGAAGTTTTTATTACTTCTTTTTTTTGGGTTGGTTGCGAATTATTTCGAATCACAACTTTTTTACTTCCGCATGAAATGAAATAAAAAGATAGAGAGGTTAAAAGTATTATTTTTCGTAAGATATTAATTGAGCATTCTTTTTTTGAAGTTGAATATTCATTCCCGCTATACCTTGAATTCCTCCGGTGTGAATAACTAATATACTCTTTCCCCATTTCCATTCTTTTTTCTTAATCAATTCAAAAATAGCAAAAAGCATCTTGCCCGTATAAATTGGATCCAATGGAATTTTATATTGTTGATAAAATGTGTTCATAAAGGAAATTAATGAATCATCTGTCTTAGCATAGCCACCAAAAGTATATTCTGAATTTATCTTCCAATTCTTTTTTTTTGTTTGAATGGATATAAAATCAGTAATAGAGGGATTCTTTAAAGCATTAAAACCTACAACTTTCTGATTTAATGATGATGACTCGATTAGGCCAATAAACGTTCCCCCGGTACCAATACTGCAACAAATAGAATCAAACCCTAAATCTTCATCCTCCATAATTTCAGAACAACCCTGAATTGCTAGAGTCTCTGTACCTCCCTCTGGAATTAATCTATTTTTAGGGTATTTTTTTAAGATTTGTTGCACCTCAATGGCAGCATCTTTCTCAGCATATATTTTTCGTGGAATACAGATTAAATGCATCCCTTCCTTTTTACAAAATGATAATGTTACACTTTGATTAATTTTATTTTTCCACTCATCCCCTCTAATAATACCAACTGTTTGAACGCCTATTGACTTTCCTGCAGATGCAACAGCTGCTAAGTGATTTGAAAATGCTCCACCAAAAGTAATTACAGTAGGTATTTTTCTTTCAATCACTTCTTTAAATACATATTTTAGCTTACGAAATTTATTCCCTGAAATAATTGGATGGATTAAATCCTCCCTTTTTATTACAATAGAGTGTCCTTCGATATTATCGAGTGATTGATTTATACTACTCTTAAATGCATTAAACATCTGCATTTTCAAAAATAAGCAAATGGCATTGGATTTTTTATTTACAGTAGAGAACAAAGAATATTATTTGATACTCTTTTACTTCAATAATTTTACTCTGGAAAAAAGTATCTTATAATTAGTAGCCAATGTTGTTGTTTAAAATGAGTTATATTTTTGTTATAATTTTTAATTTAGAATGAATATAGTACGGCATTATATTTGCACTATCAATATAAATTTTATCTTATGAAAAATATTATTTTACTAGTATCAATTTTTATTTTTTGCTCTTGTTCGTCTGTCAAGGTTTTTTCAGACTTTGACCATAGTATTGATTTTTCCAATTATGAAACATTTGCTTATTTCAAACCTGAGATTGATAAAGTAGATATTTCAGATCTAGATAAACGCCGTATTCTAAAATCGCTAGACAATGAAATGAATTTAAAAGGACTATCCAAATCTGAAACTCCTGATCTTCTGATTGGATTCACAACAAAAGCTAAAGAACAGATTTATGTAAACAATGGAAACAATTTTGGCTGGGGCTGGGGTTGGGGCTGGGGGTTTAATCCGTGGCTTTGGGGAACCGGAGGTTATAATTCTGTCAGTACTAGGACTGAGGGTACACTTTATGTTAATATAATCGATGCTTCTACAAAACAACTTGTTTGGCAAGGAAAAGGAAGAGGAGGTATAAATGAGTTTATGAAAAACAGGGATGAACGAATTGCTTTATTCGTTCGTGAAATTGTTGAAAATTACCCCCCAACTGCAGAATAATTTTAATTAAAACAAATTTTTTCTGCAGCTTTTATAGCTTCAGAAATACCATCCAAGTTTTTACCTCCTGCTGTTGAAAAGAAGGGTTGACCACCACCGCCACCCTGAATATATTTCCCTAGTTCTCTTATAATTTCCCCAGCATCCTTATTCTGGTTTGATACCAAAAACTTCGAAATATAGCAACTAAGTAGTGGTTTGCCAGTTTTACGAGACCCAAATATCAAAATTGCTTTATCTAATTGTTCACCTATTGAAAAAGAAAGATCCTTCATTTCCTGAGCATTTAAATCTACCTCTTTCGCAATGAAATTGATTTTAGAAATAGTTTTTAACTCCCCAATTAATTCGTTTTTTAGAACTTGAGATCTTAATTTAGAAAGGGATGATAGTTCTTTCTTTAAGACTGTATTTTCTGACTGTAAAGTTCTAATTGCTTTTATAGGGTCCTGAGTTTGTTTCAATAAATTATTTACATTTTCTAGTAAAGCTGTTTGATCTTCGAAATATTTTTTGACAGCATCGCCTGTTATAGCTTCTATTCTTCGAATACCAGATGCAACTGCACCTTCAGAAATGATTTTAAAATGCCATATTTCCGATGTATTGGAAACATGTGTTCCCCCACAAAGCTCAACAGATTGTCCAAATCGGATGGTGCGAACTGTATCACCATACTTCTCTCCAAAAAGTGCCATTGCACCCTCTTTTATGGCACTATCATAAGGAGTATTTCTACTCTCTTCTAGGGGTATTTTTTCTTGAATTCTAGAATTTACAAATTGTTCTACTTCTTTTATTTCGTCGTTGGTTACCTTTGCAAAATGAGAGAAATCAAAACGAAACATACCTGAATGGACCATTGACCCTCTCTGTTCGACATGATTTCCTAAAATCACTCTAAGCGCCTGGTGCATTAGGTGTGTTGCAGTATGATTAGATGATGCCCTCTGACGCTGTTTAACATCGACAACAGCATTAAAAAAACCGTTAAGTTTATTAGGAAGGTTTTTACAATAATGAATTATCAGATTATTTTCCTTTTTAGTATTAACTATATAGAATACATCTCCATTGTGTGACTCCAAATAGCCCTTATCTCCTACTTGGCCTCCACCTTCTGGATAAAATGGTGTTCCATCAAAAACTAATTGATAAAAACCTCCATCTTTTGTCGTCGTCACCTTTCTATATTGAGTTATTTTAATCTTTGAATTTAAATGATCATAGCCAATAAAAGCATCAGAGTCAGATTTACTTAAAACAATCCAATCTTCTGCTTTTGACTCAGCTGCGGCACGTGATCTTGTTTTTTGTTTCTCCATTGAATCATTGAAACTTTCTTGATCTAAAGTATAACCTCTTTCATTTAATATTAATGCTGTTAAGTCATATGGAAATCCAAATGTGTCGTACAATTCGAATGCCTTTCTACCATCAACTTTTTTACCCTTAGTTTTATTTAAGATTGAGTCTAATAAAGAAAGTCCATCATCTAAAGTTTTCAGAAAAGAATTCTCCTCTTCTTTAATCACATTATAAGCTAATTGGTGTTCTTTGATTAATTCTGGAAAAGCTTTTCCCATTTGTTGAGACAATATTTTGACTAGAAGATGTATAAATGGTTTTTTCTGATTTAAAAATGTAAATCCATAGCGGATAGCTCTTCTAAGAATTCTTCTTATTACATATCCTGCTCCAGTATTACTTGGTAATTGTCCGTCAGCAATAGCAAAATAAACAGTTCTTAGATGATCCGCAATAACGCGAATTGATATATCAGTTTTTTCTGACTTCCCATAAGTTGAGTTAGTCAGAGTTTCAATCTCACGAATTAAGGGAATGAATACATCAGTATCATAATTGGATTTTTTTTCTTGAAGAACCATACAAAGCCTCTCGAATCCCATTCCTGTATCAACATGTTTTTCAGGTAATTTTTCGAGGCTTCCATCAGATTTTCTGTTAAATTCTATAAAAACTAAATTCCAAATCTCAATTACATGGGGGTGGTCTTTGTTAACGAGCTTAGATCCAGGGACTTTTTCTTTTTCTTCTTTTGAGCGAATATCTATATGAATTTCAGAGCAAGGCCCACATGGTCCTTGGTCCCCCATTTCCCAAAAATTATCTTTTTTACTTCCTAAGAGAATTCGTTCTTCTGGAATATTTTTTTTCCAAAAATTAAAGGCCTCATTATCTCTTTCAATTCCCTCTTTTTCTTCACCTTCAAATATTGTGACGTATAATTTTTCAGAATCAATTTTATAAACTTGTGTTAAGAGTTCCCAAGCCCAATTAATCGCATCTTTTTTAAAATAATCCCCAAAACTCCAGTTTCCAAGCATTTCAAAAAAGGTATGATGGTAAGTATCAATTCCTACTTCTTCAAGATCATTATGTTTCCCAGATACTCGTAAGCATTTTTGTGTGTCAGTTATTCGCTTTGATATGGGATTAGCATTCCCTAAAAAATACTCCTTAAAAGGATTCATCCCAGCATTTGTAAACATTAAAGTAGGATCATCTTTTACAACCATTGGGGCTGAAGGAACTACTTTATGTGCTTTGGAAGCAAAAAAATCTAAAAACTGTTGTCTAACATCAGTGGACCTCATTCAATATCTCATTTAAAAAGGCAGCCATATAAATTTGTACCACCAGGTTAAAAACAATAAATCCTTCCAAAATTTTATATCTTTGAATTCATTGATAGTATTTAATATGCAAAAGAAACGAAAAATTTACAAAACTTTATGAGTAAAGTTAAATACTATTACGACCAAGAGACACTTTCTTACCTTCCAATTAAAGTTACCAATAAAAATCGTGTTTCCAATATTATACTTTTCACTCTTGCCTCTATATTTTTTGGTATAACTGGCTTACTTATATTACTCAATTCAGATATTATCAATACACCATCAGAAATTGCACAAAAACGATCTTTAAAAAATTATGAACTTCAATTTGAAATACTGAACAAGAAACTAACACAATTAGAAGCTGTTGTCTCAAATGTAGAGGATAGGGATAATAATTTATATCGTGTTTATTTTGAAGCTAGTACTATACCTGAAGAACAGAGAAAAGCGGGATTTGGAGGTGTTAATAGGTACAGTGAATTGGAAGGGTATGATAACTCTGAACTTATAATAAACACAGCCAAACGTTTGGATATATTAATAAAACAAACTGTAGTTCAATCCCGATCGCTTGACGAAATCGAAAAGTTGGCTGAAAACAAAGAAGCACTAATTGAAGCGATACCTTCAATTCAACCGATCAAAAATAAAGATTTGACTCGAATGGCTTCAGGATATGGATATCGTATTGACCCTTTCACTAAAAAAAGACGTTTTCACTATGGTATGGACTTTACTGCCAAAAGAGGAGTTCCAATATATGCAACAGGTAATGGAATTATAAAACGGGCTGATAACCGCTCTTCAGGTTATGGCAACCACATTCGTATCGATCATGGCTTTGGTTATGTCAGTCTTTACGCACATCTCTCAAAGTATAATGTGAGAAGAGGACAAAAAGTAAAACGTGGAGATATTATTGGTTATGTTGGAAACAGTGGAAGGTCTGTTGGACCTCACTTACATTATGAAATTTTTAAGGATAATAAAAAAATTAATCCTTTGAATTTCTATTATGGAAATCTTTCGCCAAAAGAATTTGAGGCATTATTGACTCAGTCTAACCAAGAGAACCAATCTATGGATTAATTATGCATGTAAACCTTCCAGAAAAGAGATACTATTCAATAGGAGAGGTTGCAAATGCTTTCAATGTAAAACCTTCTTTACTTCGCTTTTGGGAAAAAGAATTCCAGGAAATTCAACCAAAAAAAAAGCAAAGTGGTACACGTAAATATACTCCTGAAAATGTTTTAACAATACAATTTATCTATCACTTGGTCAAAGAAAAGGGAATGACTTTGCAGGGTGCAAAAAAACAATTACAATTAAAATCGACTGATGGTAGGAAAGAATTAATTCTATCAAAACTTGAACAACTTAAAGCATCATTAGAAAAGCTTAAGAAAAACTTATAAATCTATTTTTTCCGAAAAAATATTTGAATGGGTATTCCTTCAAAATTATATTCATTACGAAGTTTATTTTCTAAAAAACGTCTATAAGGGTCCTTTACGTATTGGGGTAAATTACAGAAAAAAGCAAATTGAGGATGTGGAGTTGGTAGTTGGGTACAGAACTTTATTTTAACATATTTACCCTTAAATGCTGGAGGAGGTGTTTTTTCAATAATTGGTAGCATAACATTATTAAATGCTTTGGTGGGAATCCTCCTTGAACGGTTCTTATATACTTCAACGGCAGTTTCTACAGCTTTAAAAATCCTCTTTTTGGTCAACGTAGAAATAAAAACAATTGGCACATCAACAAAAGGTGCAATCTCCTTTTTTATTTTGGCTTCATATTGTTTAGATGCATTGGTATCCTTTTCCAATAAATCCCATTTGTTTACCAATATGACAATACCTTTGTTATTTCGATGCGCTAACCAAAATATAT
>JBJKWV010000038.1:0-17428 GCA_045561915.1 Flavobacteriaceae bacterium | reverse complement strand
GACTAATAAAATTAAAAGTAGAAGAAGGTCAAAAAGTAAAAAAAGGAACCCTTTTAGCAATAATTGAAGATGCAGGGTTAAAAGATCAACTAGATCAAATAAAATTACAACTAGATTTAACCAAAACTACTTTTGAGCGAACGAAGAGGCTTTGGGATCAAAAAATTGGTTCAGAAATGATGTATTTAGAAGCTCAAACAAGATATAAAGCTGCAAGAAAACAGGTTTCACAAATAAAACAACAACTTGCAAAAACTAAAATTTATGCTCCATTTAGTGGTGTTATAGATGAAATTCCTGCGCGTTTAGGTAGTAATCTTATTCCAGGGGTCACTCCTGTATTACGGATTGTGAACCTTAACAGTATGTTTGCAGAATCCGATGTTCCAGAAAATTATCTTCCTAATATAAGTAAAGGAAGCAAAGCTACTGTAACCATACCTGCATTAAATCTGGTTCAAAAAACACAAGTTCACCAAACAGGAAACTTTATTTCGGCAACCAACAGAACATTTCGAGTAGAAGCAAGATTAGAAAATCCAGAAGGAATTATCAAACCTAACCTAAACGCACGTTTAAGTATTATAGATTATTATAATCCTGAAGCTATAATGATTCCACTAAGAGTTATTAGAGAAAATGCTAATGGTCAGCCCTATGTTTTTATATTATCTAATCCCGAAAAAGATAACGGTTACACTACAGAAAAACGAATGATAGTCTTAGGTAAAAGTAGAGAAGAAATGATAGAAATCCTTGAAGGAGTAACAATAGATGAGCTTATTGCTGATGAAGGGGTTAGCCTTTTAGTTTCTAATCAAAAAGTTAAAAGAATTCTGGAATAATGATTGAACAAAAAAATACTCCAAAAATCAAAGAGTTTTTATTCTCTTCCTGGGCCATAGAACATAAAACTGTTATTTATGTAATAATGTCCCTCTTCTTCATTTTGGGGATTTCTTCTTACTTCACAATGCCAAGAGAAGCATTCCCAGAAATTAATGACACTAAAGTTTTTGTAAGCACTGTTTATCCTGGTAATACCGCTGAGGATATAGAACGAATTGTAACGGATCCTTTAGAAGAGGCCCTTAAAGGTGTATCAAACTTAGTTGAAATTCGCTCTACCTCCTCTGAAGATTTTTCGGTTATTGATGTGGAGTTTGACGAAAACATTACTATCGACGATGCAAAACAGAAGGTTAAAGATTTAGTAGATGGAATCACATCGGGGCCAGATTGGCCTGTTTTTAACAATGCTAAGGTGGAGCCAAACATATTTGAATTAGACTTTTCAGAATTTCAGCCAATTCTAAATATTAGTTTAATTGGAGACTACCCTATTGAGCAATTGAAATCATATGCAGAAAAAATACAGAATCGTATTGAACAATTATCCCAAATAAAAGAGGTCAATATTCGTGGAATTCAAATCTTTGAGGTTGAAGTCGCTGTTGATATATACAAAATGACTGCCGCAAAAGTTTCATTTAATGATATTTTAGGTGCAATCTCTCAAGAAAATTCAACAATTTCAAGTGGAAATTTAGTTATGGGGGGGCAAAGACGAAATATTCGTTTAACTGGAGAAATTGAAAATCCTGACGAACTTAAAAATTTTGTTGTTAAGACAGATGGAGGGCCAGTTTATTTAGGAGAAGTCGCTAATATTAGTTTTAAAGAAAAGGAAGCAACCTCTTTTGCTCGTTCTTTTGGTCAAAAAGCAGTACTCCTTGATGTTGTTAAAAGAGGTGGAAAAAATCTAATTCTTGCTTCTGAAGAAATCAGGAAAATTATAGGTGCCCTAAAAAAAACTGGTTTCCCTAAAGATATAAAAGTTACCATTTCAAATGATTTATCTAACATCACACTAAATCAGGTAAATGAATTAGTAAACAGTATAATCTTTGGAGTTTTACTAGTAGTTGCAGTGCTTATGTTTTTTTTAGGTTTTAGAAATGCCTTATTTGTAGGTTTTGCAATACCAATGTCAATGTTTATGTCATTTATGATCCTTTCTGCATTGGGATACACTATGAATACGATGGTACTTTTTGGTCTGGTTATGGGATTAGGAATGTTGGTAGACAATGGGATTGTTGTTGTTGAAAACGTTTATCGTTTAATGGAAAAGGAAGGAATGTCTCGAATTAGAGCTGCTAAAGCAGGAATTGGTGAGATTGCGTTCCCAATTATAGTTTCAACAGCAACGACAATTGCCGCTTTTATCCCTCTTGGAGCTTGGCCCGGATTAATGGGAGAGTTCATGATTTATTTCCCAATAACTCTTTCTGTAGTTTTAGGATCTTCTCTAATCGTTGCGATCTTTTTTAACTCTATGCTTGTGTCTCAATTTATGGAGATTAAAGAACGAGAAATTAGTACTAAGTCTCTATGGAGACTAACCCTTATCTTAGGCGGCCTTGGAATTATCCTAATATTTGGTAGTCCAAATGTTAGAGTCTTTGGGAATCTAATGGTCCTAACAACTATATTATTTTGGATGTACAAGTTTTTTATTAAGGATTGGGCAAATACTTTTCAAAATACCTTTTTAGTTAGTCTTGAAGGCGGTTACCGCAAATTCTTAAGTTATGCGCTTAATGGCTATAAACCAATATTTTTTCTTGGAGGTACGTTTTTTTTGTTGTTTATGTCATTTGTTTTGATGGCGATTTTTCCTCCTCGCGTAGAATTTTTTCCAGAAAACCAGCCTCAACAAATTTTAGTTTTCATTGAATATCCCGAAGGAACAGCTATTGGAAAAACAAATATTACAACTCAAAGAATTGAAAATTTAATTTTTAAGGTTATAGCAGATCCAAAATACAATGAAGAAGATTTTAATCTTTTGGTGGAATCTGGTATTGCTCAAGTGGGTGAAGGAGCTGGAAATCCATTTGTTGATAATGGAAACACAAACGAGCTCCCCCATAAAGGAAAAATCACATTGACAATGCGAGAGTTTAAATTACGTGGCGGAGTTTCCAGCGAAGCCTTGAGAAAAGATATACAACAGCAATTAGAAGGAAAGTTCCCAGGAGTAGCAATTTCAGTTGAAAAAGATGCTAATGGTCCTCCAGCTGGATATCCTATTACAATTGAAATAACTGGTAAAAATTATTTGGGCTTAATCCAAACTGCGGAAAACATGAAGGACCATCTCAACTTAATAAATATATCCGGTGTTGAAGAACTAAAAATTGATGTGAACAAAAATAAGCCAGGTGTTCAACTAAATATTGATCGTGAAAAAGCAGGTGAACTTGGAGTTTCTACGTCCCAAGTTGGTCAGCTATTAAGGAGTTCTCTATTTGGAACCAAAGCAGGAATTTTTAAAAAAGATGGTGATAATTATGAAATTAATGTTCGTTTTAATAAAGCTAACCGATATGATAAAAATGCATTATATAATCAAAATATTATTTTTAGAGATCCTGCAAATGGGCAGATTAAAGAAATTCCCGTAACATCTCTGATTGAGAAAAAAAATATAACCAGCTTTAATGCCATTAAACATCGCCAACTTAATAGAGTAGTCACACTTTACTCTTCAGTTTTAGCAGGCTTTAATGCTAATGCAGTAGTGGATGAAGTAAAAAATGCATTGATAAGCTATGAATTACCTAAGGATGTTCAGTTCAAATTTTCTGGAGAAATTGAAGAACAAGAAAAAAACATGTCATTCCTTTCCAATGCTTTGTTGGCTGCCTTAGGCTTAATCTTGCTACTCTTAGTATTTCAATTCAACTCTATTTCAAAACCACTTATAATTCTGCTCTCCATTTTCTTAAGCTTTACAGGAGTATTTTTGGGATTGATGGCTTTCCAAATGCCATTTGTAATCTTGATGACAATGATGGGAATTATCGCTTTAGCAGGAATTGTTGTTAATAATGGGGTGGTACTATTAGATTACACCCAGCTTTTAATAGATAGAAAAAGTTTAGAGCTAAAAATACCTAAAGGTTCACTTCTTGACAAAAATGAGGCAACCCTTGCCATAATTGAAGGGGGTACTGCTCGTTTACGCCCTGTAATTCTTACAGCTATAACTACTATTTTAGGATTAATACCATTAGCAATTGGTCTTAACATTGACTTTTTCTCATTATTTTCAGAATGGAATCCGAAAGTTTATATCGGTGGAGATAATGTTATATTCTGGGGGCCACTTGCTTGGACAGTTATTTTTGGATTGACTTTTGCAACATTTTTAACACTTGTAATTGTTCCAGCTACTTTCTCAATTATATTTTCAATTAAAATTTGGTTGAAGAAGTTTTTATAAAGAATTACAAATCCTGAGGTTTGGGCCTAAGGATTTTTTATTTTTGCCATAATATATAGAACTTATGTATAGGACACACGACTGCGGCTCACTTCGAATTGAAGACACAAATCAGAATGTTACTTTGTCAGGATGGGTTCAAAAAAGTAGAAATAAAGGTTTTATCGTTTGGGTTGATCTTAGAGACCGTTATGGCTTAACTCAATTGGTTTTTGATGAAAAACGCAGTCCAAGTGATGTTTTTGAAAAAGCACAAAGTATTGGCCGTGAATTTGTTATTCAGATCAAAGGACTGGTTATTGAAAGAGAGTCTAAAAACCCTAATATAACCACAGGAGCAATAGAAGTTTTAGTGAACGAACTCAATATCCTGAACGAATCAATAACACCTCCCTTTACACTGGAAGATAACACTGACGGTGGAGAAGAGCTAAGAATGCAATACCGCTATTTAGATCTACGTCGAAATTCTGTGAAGGAGAAATTAATATTTCGATCTAAAGTATCAATGGAAGTCAGAAACTATTTGACATCTGCAGGGTTTATTGATGTGGAAACTCCTTGTTTGATAAAATCTACACCAGAAGGTGCACGAGACTTTGTGGTTCCTTCTCGTATGAATTCTGGAGAGTTTTATGCTCTCCCACAATCCCCTCAAACCTTTAAGCAACTATTGATGATTGGAGGATTAGATAAATATTTTCAAATTGTAAAATGTTTTCGAGATGAGGATTTACGAGCTGATCGACAACCAGAATTCACGCAAATTGACTGTGAAATGGCATTTGTAGAGCAAGAAGATATACTTAACCAATTTGAAGGTCTTACAAGACATTTAATCAAGGAAATAAAAGGTATCGAGATCGAAAGTTTTCCGAGAATATCTTATGAAGAGGCAATGAAAAAATATGGTAGTGACAAACCAGATATTCGTTTTGGAATGCTATTTGGTGAACTCAACGATTTAGCAAAAGGCAAAGGCTTCAGCATTTTTGATAGTGAGGAGTTGGTTGCAGGAATTGCTGTCCCAGGAGCTGCAACTTATACCCGAAAAGAAATTGATAATTTAATTGATTGGGTTAAACGCCCTCAAATTGGTGCCAAAGGATTAGTTTGGGTAAAATGCAATAATGACGGTACTTACAAGTCTTCAGTAGATAAATTTTTTAACGAAACACAAATAGCTTCTTGGGCAGACAGAACTGGAGCAAAAAACGGAGATTTAATTTTAATTATTTCAGGTGAAATACAAACTGCGCGTAAACAACTCAGTGCACTTCGAATGGAACTAGCAGGACGTTTAAATTTAAGAGATCCTAAAGTTTTTGCTCCACTTTGGATAACCGATTTCCCACTTTTGGAATGGGATGAAGAAACCCAACGTTATAATGCAATGCACCACCCTTTTACTGCGCCAAAACCTGAGCAAGTAGAGTTACTTAAAACAGATCCCATAAATGTAAAGGCTAATGCTTATGACCTAGTATTAAATGGAAATGAAATTGGTGGAGGATCCATTAGAATTCATAGTCAAAAACTCCAATCTGAAATATTTGACCTACTAGGTTTTTCTAAAAAGGAAGCAAAAGAACAATTTGGCTTTTTAATGAATGCTTTTGAATACGGTGCTCCACCCCACGGTGGCATTGCTTTTGGTTTGGATAGATTGGTTGCTATTTTAGATGGGGAAGAAACCATTAGAGACTTTATAGCATTTCCTAAAAATAATAGTGGTCGTGATGTGATGATAGATGCTCCTTCAGCTTTAAACGAAACTCAACTTGAAGAACTATCTTTAAAAAAACTCCCAAATACTAAATAATGAGAAATTTTTTATGGCTCTTGTTTATTTCAATACTAATTTCTTTAGCAGGTGGAATATACTTTAAAAACTCAGTAGATACAATAATCGGAGAACGTATTATTGGCTTTACAGTTCTCACCGGTGCATTCATTTACTTACCGCTTTTCCTATACCATAGATGGAAAGATAAACGCCTTCAAGACTATACACTTAGTGAAGAAAATCTAAAAAAAATTAAAGGAAGAAATTTCAAATAGGTTAAAATTAAAAAGCTGTTTGTCAAGAAATAATTTTGAAAATAATTGACAATCAATGGCTTTCAAAATAAAAAATTGTTAAAATATACGCTGAGACAAATATTAAACTTACATTTGCCAAATAATTTTTAAATAATAACATGACTGGTACAGTTAAATTTTTCAATGAAGCTAAAGGATTTGGTTTCATTACAAACGATGAGTCTGGAGAAGATGTATTCGTTCATATTTCAGCCCTAAGCGGCGTGACCCTGAGAGAAGGGGCTAAAGTAGAGTATGTAGAAGAAGAAGGTAAAAAAGGGAAGCAAGCTTCCAACATTACCCTTTTATAAAATTACATTATCACTAGAATTTTAGCATCTTGGAAACAAGATGCTTTTTTTATTTCCTTTTATTCAAAAAAAAGTCTTGTAGTATTTTAAGAGCATCTGCTTCCATAATACCTCCAGTTACTTTTGTTTTTGGATGGAGCTTAATAGCTGCTTGTTGAAAACCCCTTTTAGGGTCACTAACTCCATAAACTATTCTTTCTAATTGACTCCAGGCAAGGGCTCCTGCACACATTACACAAGGCTCCATAGTTACATAAAGGGTGCAACCTAAAAGATACTTCCCGTTTAAAAAATTAGCAGCTGAGGTAATAGCTTGCATCTCGGCATGAGCGGTGACATCATTAAGTTTCTCAGTCATATTATGAGCACGAGCAATTACTTTTTGTCCTACAACTATTATGGCCCCTACTGGGACCTCTCCTTCCATCTCTGCTTTTTCAGCCTCTTTAAGGGCAAGCTTCATAAAGTGAGTGTCATCTAGTTTCATATCACAAAAATACACATTCTTACACGGTATATTCTGATAATGTTTTGCATTACCTTTACATAATGTCAACTAACCATTTTAAGCATATTCAAAAACCTGAAGACCTTCGAAAGCTTAAACAAAAAGATCTTAAAGCTTTCGCAGATGATCTTCGCCAAGAGATAATTACTGTATTGTCAAAAGGAGAAGGACATTTAGGCTCTAGTCTTGGCACTGTAGAACTTACTATTGCATTACACTATTGTTTTAACACCCCGGAAGATTTATTAATTTGGGATGTTGGCCATCAAGCATATGGACATAAGATTTTAACTGGAAGGAGAGAGGCCTTCAAAAAGCTAAGACAACGTTACGGAATTAGTGGTTTTCCAAAACGGAACGAAAGCAATTATGATACTTTTGGAACTGGACACGCGGGAACAGCAATATCGGCAGCACTTGGAATGGCCCTAAGTGCTAATTTGGAAGACAAAAGCCGACTTCATATTGCAATTGTTGGTGATGCATCAATTGCAAATGGTATGGCATTTGAAGCTCTTAATCATTTAGGTACAACCAAAGCTAATGTCTTAGTTATTTTAAATGATAACAGCATGGGAATTGACCCTAGTGTGGGCGCTTTAAAAAATTACTTTAATAGTGTTAAAAATAAAAAAATTTCAACATCAAATTTTTTTCAATCTTTAAACCTCCCCTATGCAGGTCCTATTAATGGTCATGATATAAATATTTTGTTGTCGACATTTGAAAGTCAAAAAAAACAAAAGGGCCCTAGAGTTCTTCATATTGTAACAACTAAAGGAAAAGGACTCAGTTCAGCAGAAGAAGAACAAATAATATATCATGCGCCTGGAAAATTTGATCCATTAACAGGAAAGTTAGGTCCCTCAAAGAAAAATAAAACACTCAAATTTCAAAAAATATTCGGAGAGACTTTGTATAAATTAGCATTGAAAAACAAAAAGATTGTCGCTATAACTCCAGCTATGTCGACAGGAAGCGGTTTAGTCAAAATGCTTAAAAAACTCCCTGAACAATGCATAGATGTGGGTATAGCAGAACAACACTCGGTTACTCTTGCTGCTGGTATGGCATGTCAAGGTCTAATCCCTTTTTGCGTTATTTACTCTACTTTTTTACAGCGTGCATATGATCAGGTTATTCATGATGTGGCGTTACAAAAATTACCGATAGTTCTCTGTATCGATCGAGCAGGAATTGTAGGTCATGATGGTCCTACTCACCATGGGCTTTTTGATATTTCATTTTTAAGATGTATACCAAATATTCATATTGTTGCTCCAAGAAATTCAAAAGAGCTCCAAAATACTTTATATACTGCTCAATTGGGAATTGATCAACCCTTAGCTATTCGATACCCTAGGGGCAATAGTGAGCAAAAAGCTATTTCTTTTGATTTTCAAAAAATTAATTGGGGAAAAGGTGAGATGTTAAAAAATGGAAATCATGTTGCTATTTTATCCCTGGGAACCATATCAAAAACTATCGAGAACGCTCTTCAAGAGATAAAACAATCTGATGCTTTTGCACATTTTGATTTACGTTTTGTGAAGCCCTTAGACGAAAGCTTGTTACACAAAGTATTTAAAAAGTTTAAAGCTGTTGTTGTATTTGAAGAAGGAGTAAAACATGGTGGTGTTGGAAGCGCTATTTTGGAATTTGCCTCAATGGAATTTTATAAAACCCCTATTCAGTTAGAGGGAGTGCCAGATAAGTTTATCCCTCATGGAAACACTGAGGAACTTTTTAAAGAAATAGGTTTGGATGTAATTGGAATTACAGAAAAGCTTCAGTTGATATTAAATAAAGTGATGGCATGACCTGCATGGAAGTATAGTTTTTTAAATTTACATTAATGTTTCTATGAACGATCAAAAACGACTTTTTTTACTTGATGCCTATGCCTTAATATTTAGAGGATACTATGCCTTTATAAAAAATCCAAGAATTAATTCTAAAGGGATGGACACATCTGCAATTTTAGGATTCACTAATTCTTTACTTGATGTTATTAAAAGAGAGCGCCCTGACCATCTTGCAGTATGTTTCGATAAAGGTGGATCTAAAAGTCGAACAGATCTTTTCAAAGAATACAAAGCTAATCGTGATGAAACTCCAGAGGCTATTAGCTTAGCTATCCCTTATATCCAAAAAATTTTGGAAGCAATGCATATTCCTGTTATAGTTAAGGAAGGCTATGAGGCAGATGATATAATCGGGACACTTGCTAAACAAGCAGAAAAAAAAGGTTTTCAAGTTTTTATGGTAACACCAGATAAAGACTTTGCTCAATTAGTTTCTGAAAACATTTTTATGTATCGTCCTTCTCGAATGGGAAATGGTATAGAAGTCTGGGGTATTCACGAAGTTCAAAAAAGATTTGAAGTAGATCGCCCAGAACAAGTTATTGATTATTTAGGTATGATGGGTGATGCTGTTGACAACATTCCCGGACTACCAGGTGTTGGAGATAAAACTGCTAAAAAATTACTCAAAACTTATGGAAGCATGGAGGCGTTATTAGAAAATGCATACGAGGTAAAAGGAAAGCTAGGAGAAAAAATTATAGCTAATAAAGAAAAAGGTATTTTATCTAAAGAACTTGCAACTATTCTTCTTGATGTTCCCGTTACTTTTGATTCCGATAGCTATACATTAAGAGATCCAAACCAGTCTAAAGTCAGTGAAATTTTTCAAGAATTAGAATTTCGAAGAATGGCAGAAAGTTTTAATAAAATTTTTAATCCCCAAAATGAACCTTCAAATTCAAATGAGCAAGTAAAATCATCTGGTCAAGTTACCCCTCAAGCAGGAGAACAGTATGATTTATTTGCTGCGCCAGGAAGCGGAAATATAGACCAAAATAATACCTCTCAAAGAAAAAGTTTATCAACTCAAAAACACTGGTATCAAATCGTAAACAGTAAAAAGGCCCGTGAACTATTATTAAAAAAATTATTAATTCAAAAGCAGGTTTGTTTTGATACAGAAACAACTTCTATTAATGCTTTAAAAGCCGAACTTATTGGAATATCATTTTCTTGGAAGCCTGGAAAAGGTTATTATTTGTCCCTTCCTGCTGATAAAAAAAAGGTTACTCAAATTTTAAATGACTTAAAGCCCTTTTTTGAAAACCATGAAATAGAAAAAATTGGACATAATTTAAAATATGATCTGAAAGTATTGAGAAACTACGACATCCAAGTTCAATCACCATTTTTTGATACAATGGTTGCTCACTACCTAATTAACCCTGATATGCGTCACAACATGGACATTTTAGCTGAAACATATCTAAATTATTCTCCACAACCCATAACTGATCTTATCGGTAAGAAGGGAAAAAGTCAAGGCAATATGAGAGAGGTGCCCCTAGATATACAGACTGAATATGCAGCTGAAGATGCCGATATCACCCTTCAACTTAAGAAGTATTTTGAAAATGAAATGGTAGCTGCAAATACACTAGAATTATACAAGCAAGTTGAACTTCCTTTAGTGGAAGTGCTTACAGATATGGAATGCGAGGGTGTTAATCTTAATACTTCATTTTTAAAAGAGCTTTCTAAAGAACTATCCAATGATATCAAGGTCCTGGAAAAAAAAATTTTTAAAGAAGCTGGAGAATCTTTTAATTTAGCCTCTCCCAAACAATTAGGTCTAATTTTATTTGAAAAATTAAAACTTGTAGACAAACCAAAAAAAACTAAAACAGGTCAATACTCAACTGCTGAGGAAGTTCTTTCTTTTCTTGCAAAAGATCACAAAATAGTGTCAAATATTCTAAACTGGAGATCACTTCAAAAGCTTCAAAATACATATGTGGATGCATTACCCAAGGAAATCAATTCTAAAACTGGCCGTATCCATACAATTTATAATCAGGCTGTTGCTGCAACTGGGCGCTTAAGCAGCAACAATCCTAATCTTCAAAACATCCCTATTAGGACTATTCGTGGTCAGCAAGTACGCAAAGCATTTATCCCTAGAGATAAAGAATACGTTTTGGTAGCTGCAGATTATTCCCAAATTGAATTGCGCATCATAGCTGCATTAAGTAAAGATGAAGGTATGCTAACCGCATTTCGTAAAAATGAAGATATTCATACAGCAACTGCAGCAAAAGTATTTAACGTTTCGCTAGAAGAAGTAACAAGAGAACAGCGTAGTAATGCAAAAACAGTAAACTTTGGTATTATTTATGGAGTTTCTGCTTTTGGTTTAAGTCAACAAACAGATTTAAATAGGGCCGAATCTAAAGGGCTTATTGAAACTTATTATAAGACATACCCTAAATTAAGAAGTTACATCCAAAATCAAATCGATTTTGCTAGAGAAAAAGGCTATGTCTCAACTGTCTTGGGAAGAAGACGATATCTTAAAGATATTAATTCCCAAAATGCCATAGTCCGTGGAGCTGCTGAAAGAAATGCTGTAAATGCACCTATTCAAGGTAGTGCAGCTGATATTATTAAATTGGCGATGATTTCTATTCAAAAAGAATTAAAAAATAAGAAATGGAAATCTAAAATGTTACTTCAAGTTCATGATGAACTAGTTTTTGATGTCCACAAAACAGAATTGGATGCTTTAAAAATAATGGTAAAAACTAAAATGGAAAACGCTTTCATTATTGATGTCCCATTGGTTGTAGATATTGGTGAGGGTGCCAATTGGTTGGAAGCTCACTAATTAACTTTACATAGAGAAGACAGCTTTAATAAATTTCAAAGAAAAATTTTTCAAAAGTAATTTATAATTGTACATTTGCAGGCCGTTGGAGATATTACATATAATTAAAATAAAATATTGTGCATACCCAGAGTTATAAAACCATTTCTGCAAATGCAAACACTGTTACTAAGGAGTGGATAATATTAGATGTTAAAAATCAGCCTTTAGGAAGGGCTGCAACAGTAATTGCAAACTTTTTAAGAGGTAAACACAAAACTAATTTTACCCCTCACGTGGATTGTGGTGACAATGTGATTGTAATTAACGCTTCTAAAGTTAATTTAAGTGGAAACAAGTGGGAGCAAAAAGAGTATATCAGACACACTGGATATCCCGGAGGCCAACGTTCTTTAAACGCAACACAGGTTCATAAAAAGAAAGATACACGTCTTATAGAAAATGCTGTGCGTGGGATGTTACCAAAAAACAAACTAGGTGCCGAACTTTTTAGAAATCTTCGTGTTTTTGGAGGTTCTGATCACAAACAAGAAGCACAAAACCCAAAAATGATTAATATTAACGATTTTTTATAATGGACACAGTTCACACAATCGGTCGCCGTAAAACATCAATTGCTCGTATTTTTATGAACGAGGGTAAAGGAGCGATAATCGTAAATAAAAAAAAATACACTGATTACTTCCCAACGCCTACTCTTCAATATAAAGTTCAACAACCTTTTATGTTGACAAATACGGAAGGTAATTATGATTTAAATGTTACGGTAAAGGGAGGAGGAACCAATGGGCAGGCGGAAGCTGTGCGGTTGGCAATTTCTAGAGGCTTATGTAAAATCAATGAAGAGTTTAGAGCCGAATTAAAACCTGAAGGACTATTAACTAGGGATCCCAGAATGGTGGAGCGTAAGAAATTTGGTCAGAAAAAAGCAAGAAAAAAATTCCAATTTTCAAAACGTTAATTGGTATTGTTTTGTTTCGGCAAAACAATGTTCATTCATTTATTATTAATAACCAGTTGCTTAAAACGCTACGGCGGAAATTAGTTTAGCATCTAAACGAGTTGAATACTTGTTGCTAATCAAAAGGAACGTAAACTAAAATAAAATGGCAAAACCAGAAGTAAATGACCTGCTCAAGGCAGGAGTCCACTTTGGACACTTAACACGTAAATGGAATCCTAACATGGCTCCCTATATCTATATGGAGCGTAACGGAATTCATATTATCAATCTCTACAAAACAGCCGCAAAGATCGAAGAGACTAATTCTGCTCTAAAAAAGATTGCCGCCTCAGGACGAAAAATTCTTTTCGTAGCTACTAAAAAACAAGCTAAAGATATTGTCGCTGAAAAAGCAAATGAAGTGAATATGCCTTACATCACGGAGAGATGGCCTGGTGGTATGTTAACAAATTTCATCACTATTAGGAAAGCAGTAAAGAAAATGGCGGCCATAGATCGTATGAAAAAAGATGGAACATTTGAAACACTCTCCAAAAAAGAGCGCCTTCAAGTAGACCGCCAACGAGCCAAACTTGAGAAAAATCTAGGTTCAATAAATGATATGACTCGTTTGCCAGGAGCTATTTTTATTGTGGATACTACTCGTGAACACATCGCTGTTAAGGAGGCTCAAAAATTAAAAATCCCAATATTTGCAATGGTTGATACAAATTCAGATCCAAGAGATGTGGACTATGTAATTCCCTCAAATGATGATGCTTCTAAATCAATTGATAAAATTTTGACCATCATTACATCTGCTGTAGCTGAAGGACTGAGTGAACGCAAAAGCGAAAAAGAGGGAGCTGATGTAAATGACGCCGCTAAAATGGAAGCAGCTGCAAAAGCTGACGATACGCCTGAAGCCGAAGCAAAAACTATTATCAAAGAAGAAAAAGTTAATTCTAAGGCAGATAAACAAAAAGGAAAAAGTAAAATAGAAGGAGATTCTATTGAAAATAAAGACAAAAAAGAAAAAAACGCTTAACTAATAAAAAAATATAGAACTGTGAAAATTACTGCATCTGAAGTAAATAAACTCCGCAAAACAACTGGTGCGGGGATGATGGATTGTAAAAAAGCCCTTGTTGAAGCAGAGGGTGATTTTGAAAAAGCTGTAGAAAATCTTCGTAAGAAAGGACAGAAGGTTGCCGCAAATAGAGCTGACAGAGACTCATCTGAAGGAGCTGTACTAGCTAGAGTTAACGAGAGTAATACCGAGGGAGTAGTTGTTTCAATTAATTGTGAAACAGATTTTGTAGCTAAAAATGAATCATACCTTTCTATGGCAAAAGAACTCGCTGAAATTGCATTAAAACACAAAACTCTAGAAAGCTTTTTAGCTGCTGATTATAAAGGCATGAGCATCGCTGATAAACTTACAGAACAAACTGGAGTGATAGGTGAAAAAATAGAAATTGGAGATTTTAAAATATTAAAAGCTCCATTTGTGGGTTCTTACATACATGCTGGAAATAAGATAGCAACACTTGTAGGACTGTCTGCTAAAATAGATAACGCTGCTGAAGTTGCTAAAAACGTGGCTATGCAAGCTGCTGCTATGAATCCTATTGCTCTAAATGAAGACGGCGTAGATGCTTCAATTATCGAAAAAGAAATTGAGATTGCCAAGGACCAGCTCCGTCAAGAAGGTAAACCAGAAGAAATGTTAGATAATATTGCTAAAGGAAAAATAAAACGCTTTTTTAAAGACAACACATTAGTTAATCAAGACTTTATCAAAGACAGTAAAGTTTCTGTCGGCAACTATGTTAAGTCTGCAGGAGATGCTGAAATTACAGGATTTGCAAGAATATCTCTTGTCTAAGATTTCTAAGTATATATTTAATAGAGCACCTTAATAAGGTGCTTTTTTTATACTTTTATTTTATGGGTAGAGTCAAATGTGATTGGTGTTTAAATGATGATTTGTACGAAAATTACCATGATAAAGAATGGGGTGTCCCTGTTTATGATGATAAATTATTATTTGAGTTCTTAACCCTAGAAACTTTTCAATCAGGATTGAGTTGGATAACTATTTTACGTAAAAGAGATCACTTCAAAAAAGCTTTTGATGGTTTTGATTATAGAAAAATAGCAATGTATGATTCTCGAAAAGAAAATTTATTATTATCAAATCCTGATATTATTCGAAATAGTCAAAAGATAGGATCTACAATAAAAAATGCAAGAGCTTTTATGGAAATTCAGAAAATAAAAGGAAGTTTTACAAATTATATATGGGAATTTGTATCAGGTGAGCCGATTGTGAATCAATATAAAAGTTTAAGTGAAATACCCAATCAAACAAATCTATCGGCTAATATCTGTAAGGATCTTAAACAAAATGGCTTTAAATTTGTTGGCCCCACGGTTGTCTATTCGTTTATGCAAGCTATAGGAGTGGTTAACGATCATCTTGTGGATTGTTTTCGTTACAGCGAGGTACTATCAGAACGGTAGATCGTCATCAACTTCGTTAGCTTCCCCTTCTGGTGGATCAAAAGCAGGTGGTGGTGGCATTGGTGGCATTTCAGAGGAATTAGGATTTTCAGAGACTTCAATTCTCCAACCTTGAATTGAATTAAAATATTTAGTTTGTCCTTCAGGATTAACCCATTCACGACCACGAAGATTTATACCAATTTTTACATCCTGACCAACCTGATACGAGTTCATTAAGTCGCACTTATCTTGAATAAATTCCACTAAAATATGCTGAGGATATTGCTCTTCTGTAGTAATCACAACTTCTCTTTTCCTAAAACCATTAGTCCCATAAGTTTTAGTTTCATCAATCCATTTTATTTTTCCAGATAATTCCATAATAGTATAAACTTGAAACAAAAATAATAAAAGTTTTTAGCGTCTAACTAGGCTTTTTATTTAATTTATCAAATTGAGTTATATTCGTTTTAAACACCTGTTATGAAATTGCTTGATAAATTTATGAATCAACTAAAAAATAGCTGGCTGTTTTTTGTCTTTGCTTTAGTGGCGTTAATTTTATGGAACACTAACATCCTTTTTGAAAGTTTAAGTTTACAAGAACGTCAAAAAATGGAGCTGTGGGGAATGGCTCAAAAAGAGTATATTCAAAATCCTAGCCTTAGCAATTTGACATTTGAGGTACTTCAGCGATCGGGAATCAATCCAATGATTCAAGTAGATGAATTAGGCCGTATTATAGAATTTAGAAATATTGAGTGGGATATGGAAACACAAGACTCAACAAGGCTTTACTCAATTTTAGAAAAAATAAAAAAAGAAAATGATCCAATACTCATTCAGTTCCGTAATCAAGAAGGAAGCTTAATAGTAAATCAAAAACTTTATTACGGAAATTCTTCGACATTGAAAAAACTTAAATACTATCCTCTGGCCTTATTACTTATTATTTTTCTTTTTGGGGCAGTATTGTATTTTTTCTTTAAAACATCTCGGGTTGCAGAACAGAATAAACTCTGGGCTGCAATGGCCAAAGAAACTGCACATCAGATTGGAACACCTCTTACTTCAATGGTTGGCTGGGTTACACTTTTGAAAGAAAAACAAAAAAAATCAATTCCACTAATTGAAATAGAAAAAGATATTGCACGTTTAAATCTGATTACAGATAGATTTTCAAAAGTAGGTTCTGATCCTGAACTAATATCTTCAGATCTAACTTCAGTGGTTAGAGAAACTGTAACTTATCTTCAGAAAAGAAGCTCTGAACATATCAATTTTAAAGTTGATCTTCCAAATAAAAAAGTCGTAATTCCTTTTAATAGTCAACTTATAAGTTGGACACTTGAAAATTTGATAAAAAATGGGATTGATGCAATGAAGGGTAAAGGAACTCTAGATGTTAAATTGTTTGATAAAGGGACCCAAGTGGAAATTTTAGTTTCAGATAATGGTTGTGGAATGAAAAAAGAGGTTGCATATAAAGTTTTTAAGCCTGGTTTTACAACAAAAACTAGAGGTTGGGGACTAGGGCTTTCATTAGCTAAAAGAATTATTGTTGATTTTCATAAGGGAAAAATAAGTGTTTTGAAATCTGTTCTTGGAAAGGGAACAAGTTTTCAAATACTTTTAAATAAAGCCTATTTAAAAAATCTTAGATTATAAAAAAGAAGCAATTGATTTGGCTGTTTTTTTCATTTCTTCAGCACTGATAGATACTTTATTTTGAAATCTAACATCATCCATAACATCTAATGGTATTAGGTGAACATGGGCATGAGGCACTTCAAGTCCGATTACTGATAATCCTACTCGTTTGCATGGAATTGCTTTACGAATTGCTAGCGCTACTTTACGAGAAAAATTCATTAACTGATTGTAATCTGTCACTGGTAAATCAAAAAGTTTGTCTATATTTTTTTTTGGAACACATAAAACATGGCCTTTAGTGTTTGGATTAATATCCAAGAAAGCAAAACAGAATTCATTTTCAGCTACTTTATAACATGGGATCTCTCCAGAGATAATTTTACTAAAGAGAGTTTCCATTAGTCGCGTGTTATTGAAACAATTTCAAGTTCAATACTCCC
>JBJKWV010000037.1:0-17447 GCA_045561915.1 Flavobacteriaceae bacterium | reverse complement strand
ATTAATTCAGATATTCAAGTTGTTAGGATAAATTGATTTTTTACAATTAAAGATGGAGACTTTTTTAGATGATATAGTCCAAAATATTCTTGTATCCCATACAAAAATGGATCAGATCAAGATTATTGTTCCTAATATTAGGGCTATAAGTTTTTTGAAGGAATCTTTTAAAAAACTTATTGATCGACCACTTCTAGCCCCAGAGATTTTAACCATATCTGAATTTATAACTGAATTGTCGGGTTTACAGCCTCTTTCTAAAACAGATTCTATTTACTTATTTTACGAAATTTATAAAAGTCTAACACCCGAATCAAGATTAGAATCTTTCACTCAATTTTTAAGTTGGGCGCCCACTCTTATTAAAGAGTTTAATGAGATTGACAACCAGCTTGTAAACGCAAAAGAGCTTTTCAATTTTATGAATGCTCTAAATTCGATTGAAGCTAAAGGAGGTTTGAACAAACGTTATTTTAATCTTGGTAAAAATGGTTTTGATTATTATCGTGGATTTTATGATATCCAAATAAAAAAACAAAAGGGCTATTCTGGATTACAATTAAGAGAAGCTGTTAAAAACTTAACTTTTTATCTAGAACAAAAACTTCCTTTTCACTTATTTATTGGCTTTAATGCCCTAACCAAGGCCGAAGAGACTATTATACAAGAATTAATTGCAGAAGGAAATGCAGAAATTATTTGGGATATTGACAAAACTTTTTATGAAAATCCTTACCACAGCGCGGGTCACTTTATTCGAAAATATTATAGCCAATGGAAGGTATTAAAGAGGAAGGAAAAACCCCAATTCCCCAAACTGTTTTCAACAGCTAAGGAAGTTGAAATTATTAGTACTGCTAAAAATGTTGTCCAAGCTAAAACAGCAGTTCAAATAGCATCAGATCTTTATGAAAAAAAACCTCAAAGTTCAACAGTAATTGTTTTAGGTGATGAAAATCTTCTAGAGCCAATTTTGTCTTATCTTCCTGAAAAAGAATTAGCCTGGAATATTACTATGGGCTATCCTTTAAAAAAAACCACCCTATACAGTTTTTTCAAGTCATTTTTTGAATTACATGAAAATCATGGTGAATATGGGTATCGTTTTAAAGATGTTTTTGAGTTTTCCAGAACTATTCATTGTATCGAACTTTTAAAATCAAATAAATCTAGAATAGATCATTGGATTGAAAAATCAAATCTGAATTTTATCGCTTCAAAAGAATTAATTAATAAAAATCCAATTGGGACGTTAATGTTTTCTCCTTTTAATGGAGTTGAGGGATTTCTTGAGAAACTTGTTGAAATTACTCAAAATCTAAAAAGCCAATATTTAGAGAAGGGTTCAGAAGATTTTGAAATAGAAACATGTAATCGATTTCTTAATCTTTTTAATTCTCTGCAAAATCGTTTTAATGAGTTTAAAATTATGAATTCACTGACGGACATTAAAACAATTTTTGATTCTTTAGTTCAACAAGAGAGTTTTAATTTTAGAGGAGATACTTCAGGTGGAGTTCAGATTATGGGACTATTGGAAACCAGACTTTTGGATTTTGAAAATGTAATAATTACAAATGTTAATGAAGGTATTTTACCTGTTGGGAAGACCCCTTTTTCCTGGATACCATTTGATGTTAGGAAAAAGTTTAAGATGAATACTTTTATTGAGCAGGATCATCTTTACGCCTATCATTTTTTTAGATTATTACAACGTGCAAAAAACATCTTTTTAATTTACAATTCATCGGCAGAAGGACTTTTTTCTGGGGAACGTAGTCGTTTTTTAATACAACTGGAATATTTTAATAAACCTTTACATAATTTAAAAATCAAACAGTTGGAGTTAACGATCCCAACATTAGATAAAAAATTAAGGAAAATAAATAAAACTAAAGCTATTTTAAATCACCTAGATCAGATAGGGGAGCAAGGATTTTCCCCTTCTTCTCTAACAAAATATATTAGAAACCCATATGAATTTTATGAACAGCGAATGTTAAAAGTGAATCCTGCTTTTGAAGAAAATCAAGAGCTCACTTCTGTTGATAAAGGAACACTTATACATCAAGTGCTAGAAATCATATATCAGCCCTATATGTCTAAAAGGATGATTGCTAAATATTATGATGAAATGCTAAAAAACCTTTCGGGCATATTAGAACGAATTTTTAATTTCAAAATAAAAAGCACGAAGACAAAAACAGGTAAAAATGCTTTGTTATTAAATATTATAGAGGAAATTATTAAACGATTTTTGATTGCTGAAAAACATCAAGTTTCATTAGGAAATAAAATTCAAATCTTATCATTAGAGTATAAATTTTCAAAATCTATCTATATAAAAACGCTCAATAAAAAAATTAATTTCAAAGGGACAGTTGATCGAATTGATATATTTAACGATGAATTAAGAATAATAGATTATAAAACTGGCAATATAAATGAATCAGACTTGTCATTTTACTCTTGGGAAGAGCTGAGAACGAAAACTAAAAAGAGTGCTTTATTTCAGTTATTATTTTATGTATATATTTTGAAAGATGATTTTAAAAAAAAGAATTTTATAGCTGGTGTGATTCCGCTTAAGACATTTAAAAATAATTTTCTAGCTGTTTCACAAAAAGAAAGTTTAAGAACTAAAAAAATACTAAAAATGGAAGTACAAGTTTTATCTCATTTTGAAAATGAATTATTTGAATTGGTTAGAGAGATTTATGACCCCTCAGTTCCTTTTATAGATTTAACTTAGGCAGCATAATAAAGTTGTATTAACCCCATAAGCCTAATTTTTATAAAGAGTTTTAACTCTTTTTTCTACATTTACTAAAAAAGTATATTATTTTACTATTAAATTAAACGATGGCTAAGAAGGATGATTTTGATAAAATAGATTCCAATAAAGACGGATTTATATCCAGAGAGGAATATGCAAATGCAGACAAGTCAGCTGGAGTTAAAAAAGAAAAGCTTAATTGGTTTCTAAGGCTAATTACACTTGGTGATCGTTTTGATATACAAGATTTTTGGGATAGATTAAAAAAATCAATTGTTGAATTTATTATTTTGGTATTTGGTGTAACAGTTTCTTTTGGGATTGAACAACAAGGAGGGGAGTCTGACAATCGAGCAGACGGCATCGAGAATCTTTTAAACTTAAGAGAAGAAATTGACAAGATGATTGCTTATACAGATACATACATCGAGCAAGTGGATTGGGTTTCGGCACTGTACCAAAAACAATATGATAAGTGGGAGAAAGATAACGATAGCATTTTCATTGATTTTATGGATGATGATGAAGAACCAGGCGGGAAATATTTTTTTGCTCCAATGGGAATGTATGTTCAAAGAGATCCATTTGATCCGCCACGTGTAAATTTTGATGCAATTAAGCTTGATGGAACTTTTCGATTAATGCCTAAAGAAGTTGGTTTAAAAATGACTGAAATTTATGATGGAACTGAATTGAAGTACTTAATTGAAAATACGGGAAAGAATGAAGAGCTTTATGTAAACCAATTTAGTAATCGAATTGCTAATAAATGGGTTTATGATTTACCCTGGGTAGATGTAGATTATAATGAATTTTGGATAGAAAACAGAAAGTATATCCAAAATGATAAATTTATTAAATACAACCTATATAAAAGGGTAGACTTGTGGGAATATAGCATCAAAGAGCAACTTCAACAATATAAAACCTCTTTGATTGAAAGCACAGAAATTTTGGACTCTGTAATTGCAGTGCGAAACAGCGAATTTGAATTTATTTGGTGGGTTTTAAATCCTAAGGATTAGATTTATTAATTAAATCTGCAACTAATTCTCCAGAAACAATACTTGGGGGAACACCTGGTCCAGGAACAGTTAATTGCCCAGTAAAAAATAGATTATTTACCTTAGAGCTTTTCAGTTTTGGCCTCAAAAACGATGTTTGAAGTAAAGTATTTGCTAAACCATATGCATTACCTTTATAAGAATTATATTCATTTATAAAGTCGTTGACGCAAAATGACTTCTTATAGATAATATTACTTCTGATTTCCTGATTAGTTATTTTCTCAATCCTATCGATAACAATATCAAAATACTTTTCTCTCAAATCTTGTGTGTCTTCTAAACCAGGCGCTATAGGAATTAATATAAAACCATTTTCACATCCTTCAGGGGCTGTGTGACTATTAGTCATTGAAGTAAAATTTGCATAAAAAAGTGGTTTTGAAGGCCATTTAGGATCTTTATAAATCTCTTTTGAATGCAAGTTGAAGTCAGTATCAAAAAATAAATTATGATGGGTTAAGTTTTTTAGTTTTTTATTAAAACCCAAATAAAACAGTAATGATGAAGGAGCTAATGTTTTAGAAGACCAATATTCTTTTGAGTACTGTCGTTCAGACTTTTGGAGTAATTTTTCAGTATGATTATAATCTGCACCTGACAAAATATATTTACTATTTATTATTTTATCATTTACCATAATTCCTATTGCAGAATTATTTTTTGTTATTATTTGAGAAACATTTGATTTATTATAATATTTCACGCCCAAGGTCTCACCAATTGAAATCATGGCTTTTACAACATCATAAAAACCATTATTTGGTTGCCAAGTCCCCAATCCGAAATCTGCATAATTCATGAAATTATAAAATGCTGGAGTATTTGATGATTCAGCACCCAAAAATAATACTGGAAATTCTAGTATTGATCTTAATTTCGGGTTTTTAAATCTTTTATGGACTTGTTTTTTTATATTGGTAAAAAAATGACCGATCCTTTTAATTGTGTCTAGTGAAATTAATTCTAGTGGTGAATTCCCGGGCATTTTATACAGCATATCTGTAACGGCTATTTTGTAATTTTCTTTAGCCATATTTATAAATTTTAATAATTCTATTGAACTACCTTCTTCCTCTTTTTCGAAGACATCAAGTATTTTCTCTAATTCATCTGGAATTGCTATATAATCATCATTACCAAAATAAACATGGTATGCAGGGTTTAATTTTTTTAAGTTGTAGAAGTCGCTGCTTTTTTTATCAAAATCATTAAAAAACTTTTCAAAAACATCCGGCATCCAATACCAGCTTGGTCCCATATCAAATGTAAACCCTTTTTCTTTAAACTGTCTAGCTCTACCACCAAACTCAGAATTTTTCTCAAAAACACTGACGTCATATCCAGCTTTAGCTAAATAACAAGCAGCAGATAGAGATGAAAATCCAGACCCTATAATCGAAATTGTTTTTTTCATAGCGGTGTAAAGATATTATATAAAACAAAGTGAAAAATATTTTTTTGAGATAGAATATTCTTATTGAGCTGCCCAGACAACACCTCTTTTAATCAAAGTCCAGACCTCTGGAATTTCAAAGGTTTCTTTTGAATGGCCAATAGAATTGTAAAAGACCCTTCCCTTGCCATATAACTTTTTCCATACTACTGGAACAACAGCACCCTTAATCCAAGAGTCGTGAATTCCAGAGAATTTGGTGGATGCTAAAACTTCTAAATTAGGATCGATATGCATGTAATATTGTTCAGTATGGAGGCTAAAGTCTTTAATTCCAACTGTTATGGGATCATTTTTAGACTCTATGTTAACAGTATAAGTTACCTGACCACCAGGATGTTTCACAAACTGTCCTCCAACCATGTATTGATATTCTGTATTATCTCTAAAGGAGTCGCCTAAGCCACCATGACATCCAGCTAAACCTACTCCTCGAGCAATAGCACTAATAAGACCCTTAGTTTCTAGAGGTGACATTTTACTCATGGTTATATGTTGAATAATCAAATCCAAGTCATTCATTACATTTGAATCGGTATAAATACTTGTTCCTTTTACTAGTTTCACTTCTGCTTTTTGGTCAAGGAGCCATTTAGTTATCTTCTCAGCAAATACCTTAGGCTGATGCCCTTCCCAACCTCCATAAACAACCAGAATTTTTTTCCCTTTCAAATTATTAAAATCATTTTGTGAGAAAATATTGGTAGTAATTAAAAAGATTAAGAGACAATAAATTTTGTTCATTTCAAAAATTTTAATATTTGTAGTGTTTATCTTTTTTTTCTAAAGTGATGAATCTCTTCCACAAACGAGGCACTAATAATACCAGTTGGGATTGCAACTACACCAATTCCAACCAAAGAAATAAATCCGGCAAAAACTTTTCCCCAAACTGTTAAGGGAACAACGTCACCGTATCCTACTGTAGCAAGAGAAACTGTAGCCCACCAAAGAGATGCTGTAATGCTTGAAAATACTTCGGGTTGAGCTTCATTTTCTAAAAAATAAATTGCAGAAGCTGAAAAAAGAATACACAATAATGAAAGAAAGAATGTGAATTTTAATTCATTCTTAACAGCGGAAAGAGCTTTTATAAAAAGTTTTAAAGATTTACTTTCTCGTCCCAATTTGAATATTCTTGAAAGTCTGAATAACCGTAATATTCTGAAGAATCGCCCATCAATTAATACAAATTGCTTAATGTAAAAAGGGAGTATGGAAATAAAATCAATAATTCCAAAGAAGCTAAAGACATAAGAAAAGACTCCTTTTATTTTATTTTCTTTGTAGCTCATGTAAATTCTATAGAAGTACTCTACAGTAAAAATCAATATTGAGATTAATTCAAAAAATGAAAAAATTTGACCAAAACGGTCTTTTATAAAAGAATGAGATTCAAGGACCATTGCTAATATATTTGCAATGATTAAGAAGTATATGAAGGCATCGAAGCGGCTGAAGTTTTTCATAATCGAGAGATTTAATTTAAAAAAACAGTAATTAATTTAATAAATGATATGTTTTTAGTAGATTTTATAATGTAAAATACTGTAAACAAGCAATTTAAAATTAAACAAATTAATAAAGCTTGAATAATAAAACAAAATTTAGTTTGTTTAATCTTTTAGAAACATCTTTAAACAAGTTTAGTTTCAGTTTGGTTATAAAACGTCTCTTGATACACTTAATTTTGTTATACTATAAAATCTTTAATCAGAGACGTTTTTCACTTTTTTAAACAAATAATTTATTTCAACTATATAAGTTTTTAAAATCCCCAAAAATTCAATCTAAAAATAATTAAAATTTTACTTGTCTATACAATTGTTGTATAAACAAATAATATATATTTGCAGACTTTAACAACATTAAAAAATATTCTTCAACTTTATGGAACAAGTTACTACCCTAACTTTTTTTTCATTCAAAATCAATAAAATTTGGGCATTTAAACAAATGGGATTTGTTCCAAGCCTAATGCGAAACACAAAAGGATTGCAATTTTTTAAATTTCTTGGGACTGGAGGAAAAGAAGGCTTTAGTTTAAAACCAGATTTTTCTACCTATGCTTTTCTTGGGGTGTGGGATAACTTATCCACATATAAAAATTGTATTGAGTCTCACCCTGTTTTTATCGGGTACAAAGAAAAAGCAATTATTCAACGGGATTTGGTTTTAAGTCCAATAAAGAGTCATGGTTTATGGAGTGGTCAAAACCCTTTTTCAAATAATGCTATTAATTCTGAACAAAAATCTTCTAATTATAAAGCAGTTGTTATCACCCGTGCTACTCTTCATTGGAATAGATTATTTTCATTTTGGAAATCAGTTCCAATTGCCAGTAAGGCGATCAAAGAAGCAGAAGGAGTTATTTATTATAAAGGGATAGGCGAATGGCCTTTTGTTCAACAAGCAACAGTAAGTATTTGGAAGGATTTCGAATCTGTTAATGACTTTGCATATAGAGATAAAAGACATTCTAATATTATAAAAAAAACAAAGCAAAAAGAGTGGTATAAAGAGGACCTTTTTGCTAGATTCTATTTAATATCTGAAAAGACTAAAATTTTAAATTAATGAAAGATGTAATTGTTATAGGATCAGGAATTGCAGGCTTAGCAGCTAGTATACGTTTGGCTATCAAGGGCTATGACGTTAAAGTTTTTGAAGCAAATTCATATCCGGGTGGAAAAATTTCTTCGATTAAAATGAATGAATTTAGGTTTGACGGAGGCCCACAATTACTTACGATGCCACATTATATTACAGAAATTTTTGAATTAGCAGGTGAAAATCCAAATGATTATTTTAAATACAAAAAGAAGGAAATTTCTTGTGTTTATTTTTGGGATGACGGAACAAAATTTATAGCATATAGTGATAGTGAAAAATTTGCAATAGAAGCATCAAAAACATTCAATGAACCACAAAAAAAAATTAAAAAATATTTTAAAAGAGCAAAAAAAAAATACGACTTGATAGCATCTATTTTTTTAGAAAAATCATTACATAAAATTCAAACATTTCTATCTTTTAATATTTTAAAATCACTTTTTCAATTAAGGACATTTGAAATCCAAAAATCACTTAATCAAGTAAATTCTGACTCTTTCAAATCTAAACATTTAATTCAGTTTCTTGATAGATACGCTACTTATAATGGATCAAATCCTTATCAAACCCCAGGGATAATGTCTGTTATTCAACATCTTGAAAAAAACTACGGGACTTACGTTGCAGAAAAGGGTATGTTTTCAATTGCAGAATCCCTTTTTGAATTAGCAAAAAAGGTTGGTGTAAAATTTAAATTTGAAAAAGAAATAGATAAAATTATAATAGATTCAAACAAAAAAGTTAAAGGTGTAAAATCAAAAGAGAAAATTTATAATGCTGATATAGTAATTTCAAACATGGATGTTTATTATACCTTCAATAAACTAATAAAAAATATAAAAATACCATCAAGGATTATAAATCAAGAAAGATCTAGTTCTGCAGTAATTTTTTATTGGGGAGTCAAAAAAACCTTTAAAGATTTGGATTTGCACAACATCTTCTTTTCTAAAGATTATAAGAGTGAATTCAAATCAATTTTTAAAGATAAAAATGTAAGTGAAGACCCTACAATATATATTAATATAACCTCTAAAGAAATACCTTCAGATGCTCCAAAGGGATCCGAAAATTGGTATGTCATGATTAATACACCCCCAGATTATGGACAAGATTGGTCAAAAATTGTTAAAAATTTAAGATCAATAGTCATTAAGAAATTATCTATCCAATTAGAAGTAGATTTAGAAAAAATGATAGTTTCTGAAAAAATAATTACACCTAGGATAATCCAGAAAAATAGTAAATCTTACATGGGTGCTCTCTATGGAACATCAAGTAATGATTTATTTTCAGCATTTTTACGCCATCCGAATTTTTCTAATCGTGTTAAAAACCTCTATTTTTGTGGGGGAAGTGTTCATCCTGGAGGAGGAATCCCACTTTGTTTACTTTCGGCTAAAATCGTTGATGATCTTATCCCCAAAAGTCAAAATGAATTATAGTAAAATCTTGACAATTCAAAATGTTTCCATAGGATTAATTTGGTTATTTCATATGTCAGGGATTATTGGTATAATTTATAGTGATGCATCATGGTTTATAGGAGCTACGCCTATAAACTTGGCATTAAGTTTTATTTTACTAATCATAAACATTGAAAGAAGTAAAAAGACATTCTTTTTGGTATTAATATGTTTTATTTCAGGTATGCTGGCAGAAATTATAGGGGTAAAGTATGGATTCATTTTTGGAGAATATTTTTATGGTGAGGCTTTAGGCCCAAAATTAATGGAAGTTCCATTTATGATTGGGGTCAATTGGTGTGTTTTGGTCTTCATAACGGGATTTATAGTTCAGCTTTTTTTTGATACAACTTGGGCAAGAGTAGCTGTTTCAATTGGGCTAATGCTATTTCTCGATTTAGTTATGGAACCAATAGCGCCAGTTTTAGATTTTTGGACTTTTGAGTCTGGGTATGCTTCATTTCAAAACTACTTGGGATGGGCAATTATTGCTTTTCCTTTACAACTATTGTTCCATAAAGTAAAACTTAAAATAAATGGACCATTTGCTTTTCATTTATATTTTCTTCAATTTCTTTTTTTTACAATACTCTTACTTAAAATTAATACTTTAGGTATTTAAATTAAACTACATGCTTTTCCGTTTTCTTATCTATGTGCCACTTATGTTTATTTCGTGCGTGGGTGAAAATGAATTAAAGGGAACCATTAGTTCGACCATTGACAACTCAACCCTCCTAGATCCTACAAAAGAGATTAGGTTCGAATTAATTGATTATCCAAAAGATTTTTTAAAAGATAATGGATTACAGGAATGGGATGAATTCAAAAGATTATATGATGCCATGGATCGTTTAAAAGAACTAGATCTTAGGGATGTGGAAGTCAATATTATTGGAATCTCTGCTCTTTTAAATGAATTAGTATCTGACAATCTTCCTGATCAATTTGAAATCCCTCAAATTAGGAGTAGATTAAAAGTAGTTCAGATGCAAGCTCAAAAATCTAGATATTTTACAAGACATTATAAAAAAGATTCTCTTATTCCTTCAATAAAATTTTTATATAATTATTATAATTCAACTATTTCAAGGATGATTACCATTAAACAAGAAGAAACAGAAGTTGTTACAAATACCAAAAAATAATTTAGTAATTAGATTTTTTTTGTTTTTTGTAAAAGTAGCTATCAACCAATAACTGATTCTTGGTTATGGCATCTTTAATAGTTAAAGTGTGTTGAATTAATTTAGAATTTTCAAATTCACCGAAATCAATAAATTCATTATATAATTTAAGTAACGATATATCAGCTTCCAAACACTTTTCAACTACCGTTGCTTTAAATATATCTATCGAGGATACTAACAATTGATCAAAGTTAAACCTACTTATTATTAAGTCATCAAAGCTTACACCTAAGATTTGTAATTCGATTAAAACTTGTTGAAAAATTTGATTTCGAATCAGAGCCTGTTTATTGAAAAAACGTTTTTCTTCTGAAAAATTTATATTGTCTGAGGCCTTTAAATATGCCAATTTTGAATTTTTTAAATGTGTCAGGAGTTTTTCTATTATTGCAATATGTCGATTTCTTTTAGCCATTAATTATTAATTATAACAATTTATGAATTTGATCTTTGACTTAATTAAATAAGAAAAATTTATATCAACAGGTTATCTACATCATATCTAAAAGAAGTTAGACCTATAATTTTAGAAGCATTTATGATTCTTATTATAGCAGGGTCTGATTTAAAATGTGGAGTTGGAAGTCCAAATCTTTGGGCAACATTAATGTAGTATTCTTTTCGAATGGGATGATGAGGTGAGACTAAATTAAAAACCCCTTCTAATTCATTATTAAGGACCAATTTCGCAATACCATTCACAGCATCGTATTGATGAATAAAATTTATTCTTCCTTTAGGGTTTCTAATTTTTCTATTATGTAATTGGAAAATTGGATTTCTATCCTCACCTATAAGTCCACCTAATCGAATAATTATTGAAGGTATAGGAGAACTATTGATTAATCCTTCACAATTATAAACCGCCTTAGCAGCTGATGTTACAGGATTAATAGGACTCAACTCATCATACTCACCACCACTTGGTCCGTAAACAGATATGCTACTTAAAAATATAATTCTCTTTATATCGGTTGAATCAACATTAGATAAAAGATTTTGGATTTTTGTGACATAATCATCCTCATTTGATTTTTTTCCTGGTGGGATAGATATAATCAGAGTTTCTAGTTTTTCGATAAAAGATTTGATACCTGAAGATTGGTTTTCTTCGAGTGTTACTTCATAACCATTAATTCCTTTATCATTTAGATCTGAAACGCCTGCCTTTGATCTACGTGACCCCCTGATATCATAACCTAGAGTTTTTAAGTGCAACCCAAGTGGTACGCCTAACCATCCACAACCTAAAATACCCAATTGGTGCATGTTTGATTTTTTACAATTATACTGATATATTTTTATTGAATTTCTCATTTTTTTAAATACGTGTGATATTCATTTAAAAAAACTTATATTAGAGTAATATCAAAAATCACTTATTATGCCCGTAAAAAGTTTTCAAGGAGAGCGGGCTCAAAAAAAAAGAGTCACTCCTAGCAAATTGACAGTATCTGATATAATGCAAACTCGGTTGATATTGTTTAGACCTGAACAAAGTATTCATCAAGTTATGCAGACTTTTATTAAGCATCGAATATCAGGAGGACCTGTAGTGGATGAAAAAGGAATTCTTATAGGTATTATATCTGAGGCAGATTGTATGAAAGAAATCTCCGATAGTCGTTACTTTAACATGCCTATTTTAGATAAGTCTGTACAACATTTTATGACAAAAAATGTAGATACAATTGAATCAAACATTAGTATTTTCGATGCAGCAGCAAAATTTTCAAAATCCAGTAGAAGAAGATATCCAGTTCTTGAAAATGGATACCTTGCAGGACAAATAAGTCGTAAAGATATTGTTATTGCGGCTATTAATATGAAAAGTCAAACTTGGAGAATTAAGTAAATAAGGTTTTAGCTACCCTGAACGTGTTTGCATGAGCCTCTATAATGACTCTTAAATCTTTTGAATATCCTCCTCCCATACTACATTGAACAGGAATTTCTTTCTCTTTACAAAAACTAAGTACAAGTTCATCACGTTTTTTACAACCAGTCATACTCATTCCCAAACGGCCAAGTTTGTCGGATTCTAATATGTCTACTCCACATAGATAAAAAATAAAATCAGGCACAATTTTATCATAAAGTTTATGCAGAAGGCTTTGGATTTCTTCAATATAAACAGAATCTGAACAATTATCTTCCATTGATACATCATAGTCACTAACTTCTTTTCTAAACGGATAGTTTTTTGCTCCATGAACTGAACAGGTAAAAACATCTTTATTATTTTTAAAGATAGAAGCGGTTCCATTGCCTTGGTGAACATCTAAATCTAAAATTAAAATTTTTTTTGCGTACCCTTTATCTAAAAGATGTTGTGCGCCAATAGCTTGATCATTTAGGAGACAAAAAGCTTCTCCACGGCTGGGAAAAGCATGATGAGTTCCACCAGCAATATTCATAGCAATTCCACAATCTAATGCTTTTTCAGCCCCCATAATTGTTCCACCTGCAATTAGAAATTCTCTTTTTATTAAGTCTTCACTAAGAGGAAATCCAATACTTCTAATTTCATTTTTCGATAATTCTAAATTACACAGTCGGTCGACATATTCTTTCGAGTGAACTCTTAAGACTTGGTTCATTTTTACTGGTTTGGGGACAAAAAAATCAGCTGCTTCACATGTTCCTTCGAGTAATAATTGTTGAGGCAATAGCTCATATTTTTCCATTGGGAAACGATGATTTTTATCCAATGGAAGGCGATAAGAAGGATCAAATGCAACTGGAATTAAAGAAGTCAAAAGAATTAATTAATGGGTGATCCGTTTTCAATATTTTTATCCTCTGGAGCAACAAAAACAAAATTTCCTTTCTCATTTTCACCTAGTAGTATCATCCCATTACTGACAACCCCCTTAAGTTTTCTTGGAGGGAGATTGGTTAATAACGTCACCTTTTTTCCAATAAGGTCCTCTTTGTTAAAATCAAGTGCAATACCCGAAACTATAGTTCGTACTTCGTTTTTAAGTTTGACTGTAATTTCCATTAACTTTTTTGTTTTTTCTATTTTTTGTGCTTCAATAATCTCAGCAACTTGTAGGTTTAAAGAATCGAAATTTTTATAGGAAGTCACAGGTTTGATAGGGCTTATTTTTGTCTCTTGATTTACCTTACCATTTGAGTTAAGCTTGGCCAACTGTTGTTCTATTTGATCATTATCAATTTTTTCAAATAAAAGTTTAGATTTTTTTATTTGATGTCCAGAAGGAATTAATTCCTTTTTTAGACTAATATCATCCCACCTTAGCGCTAGAATATTAATATTGAGCATATCATTTAACTTCTTTGCAGTATTAGGTAAAAAAGGTCTACTAACAACTGCAAGACCTACTGAAATCTGGATAGCTGTATTCATAATTGACAGTACTCTGTCTGGATTAGTTTTTATCAATTTCCATGGTTCGGAATCAGCTAAATACTTATTTCCATATCGAGCTAGTTGCATCAGAATTTGGCTTGCTTCTCTAAAGCGATAGTTTTCTATTGCATAACCTATTTTTTCTGGAATTTCTGACATTAAATTCAAAATTTCATCATCTTTCGAGGATAATGTTTTTGCTTTTGGCACAATACCATTATAGTATTTATGAGTAAGGACTAATACTCGGTTAATAAAGTTCCCGTAAATAGCTACAAGTTCATTATTGTTTCTTGATTGAAATTCTTCCCAAGTAAAATCATTATCTTTTGTTTCCGGAGCATTAGAAGTCAAAACATAACGCAATACATCTTGTTGATTAGGGAATTCCTCTAAGTATTCATGGAGCCAAACAGCCCAGTTTTTGGAAGTGGATATTTTTTTACCCTCTAAATTTAAAAACTCATTAGCAGGAACATTTTCTGGTAAGATATAAGATCCACTTTCTTTTAAAATTACAGGAAAAATAATACAATGAAAAACAATATTATCTTTCCCAATAAAGTGAATCAATTTAGTTTGATCATCTTTCCAATAAGGCTTCCAGTCTATACCCTTTGAAGTAGCCCATTCTTTTGTTGAAGAAATGTATCCAATAGGCGCATCAAACCAAACATATAGAACCTTGTTTTCTCCTCCTTTTACTGGAACTGGAATCCCCCAATCTAGATCACGTGTAACTGCTCGGGCTTTCAAACCATTATCAATCCAAGACTTTACCTGACCATAAACATTTGGTTTCCAATCTAATTTATGCCCCTTAATAATCCATTCTTCTAAAAATTTTTCATACCGATCTAAAGGCAAATACCAATGTTTAGTTTTGCGTAATTCCGGTTTAGAACCACTAATTGTTGATTTAGGATTGAGAAGTTCACTAGAACTTAAACTGCTTCCACAATTTTCACATTGATCACCGTATGCTTCAGTATTTTGACATATTGGGCATGTTCCTTTAATAAAACGATCGGCTAAAAACTGTTGTGCCTCAGGATCAAAAAGTTGTTCGGAATCTTTTTCTTCAAAAATATTTTTTTGATGTAAATCTTTAAAAATTTCTTGAGCTGTTTCTCTGTGAACAGCTAGTGAAGTTCGAGAATAATTGTCAAAAGAAATACCAAACGCTTCAAATGAATTACGAATTAATTGATCATAATGATCTATTATTTGTTTCGGAGATTTATTTTCCTTTTTTGCCTTTAATGAAATTGCAACACCGTGTTCATCGCTTCCACAAATAAAAGCAACATCTTTTCCTTTACCCCTTAGATAACGTGCATAAATATCTGCAGGAATATAAACCCCTGCCAAGTGACCAATGTGAATAGGACCATTTGTGTATGGTAGGGCTGCCGTAATAGTATATCGTTTGGACATCATGAAACATTCAATTTTCAAAAGTAAGCAAAACTCCACCTTTTTTGAGATCTGAAGACGTCATAATCAATCAATTTTTTTAAATAGCAAATAGATATTTCAAATTACAAAAATGTTTTATTTACAACATTTTGTTTTAAAATTTTAATTTTGTTAAATTAATATTATTTTTCTATTAAAATCATGAAAACAATTTCCTCAGTAGTAAATGAATATATTAAGTCAAAACCATACCTGTCTTCTGCTCTTGCAGACGGTATAATAAATCTAACATCTTTAGCAAGAAATATTCATGCAGATATTGAATCTACAATGAATAAATCAGTAAATCAAGGTGCAATAATTATGGCTCTTAAAAGAGTTTCTGATGATGCGAGCTTTATGCTAACAAAAAAAATTATTAGAATTCTGAAAAATTTAGGTGATATTACAGTAAGGTCATCATTAGTAGATTATGGTTTCTTATTATCAGATTCATTACTTTTAACTCAAGCGAATCTCTTGAAAGAAATCGAGTATAAGAAGGATGTTTTTTACACATCTTCTAGAGGCGTAGCAGAAAGTAACATAGTAGTTAGTCAAAATATTGTTCCTCTGGTAGACGAATTATTTAAAAACGAAATTTGTCACACCAAATTAGAGGATTTATCTTCAATTACGATCAAGCTCCCAAGCGATAATGTAAAAATACCAGGGATATATTATTTTATTTTTCAGCGCCTTTCTTGGGAGGGTGTAAATATAACAGAAGTTATTTCCACTTCTAATGAATTTACTATTCTGGTAGACGAAGATGAAGTAGATATTGCTTTTAAAGTCATCAAAAATCTCAAAGGGCTTTAATTTTTTAATACTAATTTATCAAGTAATATAATTAGACTTTTAACATTTTTAATTTCTCTGATGGAAAGGATGAGTTTAGGTACATTTGCGGCGTTTTTTTCTTTGAGTTGCATTCGTTCTGGGGAGCCTTGAATTTGATTTAATAAGAAACTAAACCCCTCACTTTGGAAAAAATTACTTTGTTGATCAGATAGGAAGTAGCACAAACAGTTTCCTTTTTTTAAGATTAACCGTTCCATACCTAACCGAATAGCAATCCATTTTAAACGTACCGATTCAATCAACTCTTTTGCGGCATCGGGAAGTGCTCCGAAACGATCCTGCAGTTTAGCTTCAAATGCTTCAAGTTCTTGGGTTGTTTTTAGCTGACTCAATTCTTGATAAAGGGTAAGACGTTCTTTGACAATATTGACATAATCATCAGGGATATAGATTTCCATATCCGTATCAATTTGAACCTCTTTAACATAAGTTTTGATCCGATCGTTTTCCTCCGATTCATAGAGCGATTTAAACTCATTTTCTTTCAGCTCATCTATGGCTTGTTGTAAAATTTTCTGGTAGGTATCAAAGCCCATTTCATTGATAAACCCACTTTGTTCTCCCCCTAAAAGATCACCAGCACCGCGGATCTCCAAATCTTTCATAGCAATTTGGATACCAGAACCAATGGCTGAAAATTGCTCGATGGTTTTAATCCTCTTTTGAGCATCCGTACTCATCGCACTGTAGGGAGGGGTAATGAAATAACAAAAGGCTTTTTTATTGCTCCTGCCTACACGACCTCGCATTTGGTGCAGATCACTAAGTCCAAAATTGTTGGCATTGTTAATGAAGATGGTATTGGCATTGGGTACATCTAAACCGTTTTCAATAATGGTAGTAGCAATTAAAATATCGTATTCTCCATTCATAAACCTCAACAAGGTTTGCTCCAGTTTTCGCCCTTCCATTTGACCGTGACCCACTGCTATTCGCGCATCAGGGACAAGACGTTGTAAGAGGCTAGCCATTTCCACAATATTTTCAACACGGTTGTTTATAAAAAAGACCTGTCCTCCGCGTTGCAATTCATATAGGATTCCATCTCGAATTTGAGTTTCGTTAAAACGAACAACTTCACTATCTATAGGATATCGGTTAGGAGGAGGTGTGGCAATTACTGATAGATCCCTTGCGGCCATTAGGCTGAATTGAAGCGTTCTGGGAATGGGTGTGGCGGTTAG
>JBJKWV010000036.1:0-17621 GCA_045561915.1 Flavobacteriaceae bacterium | reverse complement strand
TTACCCAATACTCTAAAGACTTAATTAATTGCTTAAAATGGGTTTTCATTTCACACTATTATTCTTATAAATTGGCTTATGGTTATAGCCTTTATTTGATTCAAAAATAAATATGAATTTTAAGACTAATGTTCTCTAAAAAATAAATTAATGTTATTATATTATTATTTTCAAAATCGTAAACAAGCTGTTCCATCAGACGAATTCCCGGGGATTGGAAAATAATTACACCAATGAACACAGCCCAAATCCCTGCTAATTCATCGATATTATTGACCTCCCTAAGATTTATAAAAGTTTTCTAAAGGGGGTTGTTTGAGAGAAGTATGGATGCTTTTTGTCTTAATCAATATTCTCTATATATTAGAAGTATTATTAATCGTAAATAAAAAAATGAGGTATTTATCTATATTTTTAATTTTATTTTTTCTCGGCTGTGCTGCTGATGAAGAGATGGATTTTTCTTCAAACTCGTCAGAGGAAGTAAGCACATCAAATTCAAATAATACTTCATCAAATAATTCGACTTCTTCTAGTTCAAATTCAGATTCTGTAATAAATCAAAATTTTGAATGTGGTAATGGTTATTATTATTTATCAAGACCTGAGCCTTTGGAATCAGATGACACTCATGAATATTTCGAATACGGGTGGCAATCTTCCCCTCCAGTATGTGTTAATGTTTATCAATCTGAATTATTAGAGGGAAGAGATGAAAAATTAAAAATAAGTATGGATTGGTTAAAGAGCAACCTACGAAATATAATACCAATAAATGTATTTTATATAGATCAGTTCAATGCAAGTGAAGAGTCCAAACTTCAGCATGATACCGACTTTTGCAATTTAGTTAGTGAGCCTAATGAATTAGATGACTGTATAGCAGGGAATGCAGACTCATGGGGAGACAGATCTTATGGTGGAGGAGTATATGGAAGATATCTACATAAAGGCGCAGATTTAATGATTTATGATGATGCATTTGTTCAAGATGAGGGAGAAGACTCTGGATTAATATATTTAGCTCATGAATATTTTCATACCTTCCAAACAGGTCACATGTTTTATTTTGAAGAAAAGCAAAAGTTTGGCATAAGAATAGAGGACGAAGTAAATGGAGTCCCTCTCCCTTTTTTACCCATATGGATTGGTGAAGGAGGAGCTAATTTCGCAAGTATTTCATTAATGGCAAAACAGAATCTTGACTTTAATCATTATGAACAAGCAGTAAGATTTCTTAATCAAGCAAGAGAGGCAATGAGGGGTTCAAACTCTTCTTTTTCTCTAGAAAATTTCGAAAGTGAAAATACAAGTATTAATGATGAATATTATGCTTACGATGGTGGTTTTATGGCTCATGTATATTTGTGGCATTTAAATCAAGATAATTTTAAAAAACTTATGATTGACTTTTACAGTATTTTTGCAGAGAAATACAAATTAAATCCAACTGATGGCTGGAAAGATGCTTTTGAAGAAACATTTGGATTAAGTTTAGAGGATTTTTATAGTGATTTTGATGCTTTCATGAGACTAGACAAGGAGAGCCAAGTAGCTATAATTAAATCAGCAGACGAATGGATTAATTCTTCTTGGAATTAATTTTTAATTTCCTAATAGCCCTCCCAAGTGGAGGGTTTTTCTTTTACACCTATTCTCTATATCTTGTGGTATTATTAATCATAAATCAATTTAAAATGAAAAACTTAATTACAATTTTTTTATTAATGTGTTTTTCTGTTTCTTTTTCACAGGAATACTATATGCATGATTACAGGATGATTCCTGACAATCAAATTCAAAATCATATAGATAATGAAAAACATTTTTGGAGTAAAGTTGCTCAAACATTAATAAAAGAAGGAAAACTAACAGGATGGGCAATGCTCCAGAGACAGGGAGGTTCCTCTAATGAACCAAATTTTTACTTTTATATAGGTATAGGAGATAAAACAAATTTAGAAGATTTAGGAGCTACATTTAATTATGGAGCTGAAAAGATTTATACCGCAATGGGCAAAGATGCAGCTGCTTTGGTTAAAAGATCAATTGACATCGACCCTCATTCAGTTTACAATGTCATTCTTCAAAGAACTAATAGTGCAGTTAAGAAAAACTCAAATGGATACAATTATCTTAAGATTAATTATTCAAATGTAGAAGGTGATTTAACAAAATTTGATAACCTTCAGAAAAGTGTTTGGGGTAATTTTATTTCCAAAGAGATGAACAAAAACAATGGAAGTCAAGTTCTTTGGACAACAGGAAGAAAAGTATCTCCAAATGGAAATGGCTATAATTGGAATTATATAACTATTGATGCATATGAAAAATACAATGATTTATTATCTCCTGAATGGAGTTCTAATACCAAATTCCCATCAGATTTAAGTAAAATTAATTCAATGATGAAAGGAGGAAGTTTTTATAAGCAGGTAGTTTGGAAAATACTCATGTCTATTGACAGTGAGGGAAATTTTAAAGAACATTAATAATTTATAAACATCTTTTTTACACCACGTCGCTATTAAACTTTAGCGGCGTTTTTTTATATCTTAGTGGTATTATTAATCATAAATCAATTTAAAATGAAAAAAATATTTTCAATCCTTTTTGTGTCGGTTATGATCTATTCTTGCTCTAACCAACAGCAAAGCACAACAGTTGTAAAATCAGATGACGAATTGACTCTTAATGTAAAGAAATTACTCAAAGCGTATATCGAGAACGACTTTACCCTATGGGAAGAATTAATGTCTGATGATTGTGAGGTTTTATTTAACAATATTATTCTTGACAAAAATTCAGTTATTGCTGGAGTAAAGCAAGATCATACCCTATTTAAGTCTATAGAAGTTACCGATGACTATGCTCATACAGTCTATTTTAACAATGGAGAAATTTGGACTAACCACTGGTTTACAAATACATTTGTAGGTAACTTTACTGGCGAGACTACTAAAGCTCGAGCTCACACTGATTTGAAATGGGAAAATGGAAAAGTTGTAAGATTTCAAGTATATTATGATCCAACTTTTCAGGTTAAAGAAGCTACTGCTATGTCAGAAATGTCAAAGTAAATGATTTACCCTCCCAAGTGGAGGGTTTTTATTTTTCTAATATTTTGGCCTCCAAGTACCAAATAATGTAAAGTTTATATATAGTACTTTATATTTAATTACTTACTTTCATAAGTATAGTCCAAGTATATCCATCGTAATCAAACTTATCTCCCTCGTCAAAAGTGTCCCACGTCCCTTGAGTTACAGGAGCAGATTCGACATATCTTTTATTTGAATCGTCAAATCTTTCAAGTGCAAAAAGTCCCACCACTTCTTCATTACCCCTATTCACATCATTATTATTTAAACCAGAAGATGGTTCACAAGAGGTAATAATTAAATATAATAAAGAGAATAATAATGATTTTTTCATACCCTAAAGCTACAAAAAACATCATTTGATTAAAATTGAATAAATATTTTTTTAGCTTTCCAATATGAATTTTAAAAAACAAAAAGATTATTTAATTGATAATGCCCTATTAGTCTTCTTTAGTGGAATGGTTATTGGATTGAGTGATAATCTATTAGGTAGAATCTCAATTTTGGGTTTCATAATAATGCTAATATCATTTTATTTTATGTATCTGAAATCGAAAAAAAAATGACGATTCCAGTACCATTTATTCTAATTTACCGTCCTTTTAATGATCTTGAAGAGTTTTATATATTAGCTACTTAAAATTATAAATCAATAACAATGAAAAAAATATTAAGTTTAATTTTTGTTTTCTTTTTGGTTGCGTGTCAGCCAACAATAGAAAAAAAATCAGAGCCAAATATGGAATTTGGTGGATGGAGTGGAGTATCTGATGACCACAGTAAAGAATCTCTAATGGCACGAGAATTCAACGAGCTTTATGCAAGTAACAACTTTCAAGAGGGAGCTTATATGATTTCAGATGAAGCGGATGAATTCTTTTTCAATAATGATAAAGTTACTAAGCAAGGTTGGTTAGATGGAGCTTCAGCTCATCATAATTATTTTGATAATATTTCTAATAATAAGGTTCAACCCTACAACCTAACAACGACAAGATATGATAATGGTCAAGTTTGGACGCTTTGTTGGTTTATTTGGACTGGTTCAGGAAAATATACAGGTACAGAGGCTCAAATTTTAGTTCATTATGGCTTCCGTTGGCAAGGAGACAAAATTGTAGCGGCTTATCACTTTTTTGATCCTACACTTATCAATAATGAAATTGCTGCAGCATCTAAAGGATAAGAATATGAATTGCCCCCTTTAAATCTAGGGGGTTTTATAATTCAAAATGAAATGAAAAAAAGTTTTATTTTAATTACCCTTTGCATGTTTGGCTTATCTTGTGTTACAATAAGATTTCCTGAAAACATTAAAGTTGATATTACAGTTCCAGAAAATTTTGATGCAGAGAATATTAAAATTTTAGTTGATACTCTAAGAGGTATTAATAGAAAAGGTGAAAATGAAATTAATGGTACTGTGGAATTTCTTCTGCATAAAGCTGAAAAAAAAACTAATTAAAGAAATATAATTTTTAAGTTAAATTTTTAAATAATTGATTTGAAAATACATTAGTATGTTTTTTTATATTTGAATTATTAATCATAAATCAATTAAAATGAAAAAAATTACATTATTATTTTTGGGAATGTTACATTTCACGTTGAGCTCGCAGGTAGTCTCATCAGTAGATTTTCATGTGCTTAATGATAACATGGAGGACTCATATATTGAATTAGAAAAAATTTGGAGTGAATTCCATAAAAATAATATGGAGCAAGGTAAAATGATACGATGGGTAATGCTAAAAGTAGAGTCTAGTGAAGGTGGTCCGTCAGATGTTGCAAATTATGTTACAGTAAATACTTACGGGTCTATAGAAGACTATAATTCAATTTGGGATAATATAAACCCAGATAGTTTTTCTAAAATTGTAAAGAAAAGACTAAAAGGTAAGATGTCTTCGAGAACAGTTAATAAAATTTTAAATGCTGAAATTAAAAAGTCACATAGAAGCTATATGATAACACCCTTAGACGGAACAGCACCACCACCAAAATTAAAAGAAGGGGATGTTATTTTATTAGATGCAATGAGTCAGAAAAATGATGATTATGAACAATATGAATCATCACTGGCAAAAAATGTTATGCAACATAACGTTGATAATGGTAATCTAAAATTATGGGGTTTTACAAAAATTATTGATCGAAATGAAGCTGCAGCAAAAGGACCTACTCATTTCACTTGGAGAGTCCCTGTTGAAGGAGGAGATTTCCAATGGGAAAACGAAGAACTTTATGAAAAATTTGGAAATAAATTTTTGTATCAAAAAATGTGGGAACTAGCCAGTGCGTCTAGATCAATCCCAGGAAGTGCTTCTCTAAGAATTGTCCAGATTATCGAAAAACAATAAAAAATATTTACCCTCTCAAACAGAGGGTTTTTTTTTGGAAAAAATTAATATTCAGTATTCGAAGATTTCATAGATTTCAAATACATTAAATAATTTAAAATTGTGATTTAGCTATCTATTAATGTAAAGATATATAAATAACCCCGTAGCAATCCATAGTACTGCTGCTATTAATAGTTTTTGAGTTTTGCTTAGGTTATCCATTAATTACTTTAAATTAATTATAAAAGATAAATATAATAATTGGATGTCCTAAAATTCATTTTCTCAACACTATTTAATTCGACTTAAAATTTTCCATGACCTTGATTTAAAATTAAATTAAACTGTAAACCAATGAGAAAAATTATTTTGCCTCTTTTATTTATTAGCTTGAGCTGCACTAAAGAAACAGGATGTGTTGAGATTACTAGGAAAGAGAAAACTGGTGATAACTTTTTGTTTTTTTGGAATGAACAGAATCACAGAAATAATACTGTATTAGATGAATATGGTGCAATTCCATCTGGCGCTGTTACTGAAGAAATATATAACCAATATAAAATTGGAGATACTTACTGTGTTGATTAAAGACTTTCTTATAGAGTCTAATTATTTATATAATATTTAATTAGGAGATTCCTTAATTTTAAAATAGTGATCATTATTTTTGATTTAAATCCAAATCTATTTAAATTATGAATTATATATATAAACAATTTAAAATGAAACAGATAATAACTTTAAGTATTGCTTTTTTAGTTTTATCATGCCAAGGTGTTAAAATAGATCCCTCACCAATGAGTGGAACTATAAATCAAGGTGATGAAAAAACTGCAATTGTAAAAAAATTAGCTCAAGCATATCAAGATGGGAATTTTGATATCGCAAAAGAATATTTTACAGCTGATGGACTCCACTATTTCAATAATATTGAGTACACAGCTGAAGAGATAATAGATGGATATAATTTTCATTCTATACTATTCGATGACTTAAAACATGTTGAACCTTATATTACCACTATGTATTACAATAATGGGGATGTTTTTACTAATCATTGGTCAGATTGGTCTGGGAAATCCAAAATAACAGGAAAAGTCCAGAAAAACACATTTCATTGTTGGTGGCAGTGGGAGGGAGATAAAATTATTTCGACAAAATGTTATTTAGATCCAACTGAGTTAATGGAAGAAATTGCATTATATCAGGCTCAAAATACTGAAACTAATTAATAAGTTTAATAAAGCCCTCAATTTGGAGGGCTTTTAATTAGCCTTTAAAGTTTGTAAACAACTCGGAATGTTATAAACCTAGGCTGTATAAAAGTAGAAGAATTAAAAACTGAAATTGCATTTGAACTATTTCTAATTTGAGAACTTATGTTTAAAATATTAGAAGCTTTCAATTCATATTCCCATTTAGCATCTTTGTCTTTTCTATAAGATAAAGAGGAATCCCAAAGTTGAAATGATTGTGAATCACCTCCAACCTGATCCTGAATATTATAACTGTAATTTGATTTAAAAGTAAATTTTTTGATAATGTAGGCGTCAAAATCAATAGATGGAGCCTTGGTAATAAATTTGGTTTCACGAGTTCCCTGTATATTATTTGAAATACTATAACGGTATCGTAAACTTATATTTGGAGCTACACGAAAATTAGTTCTAATTTCAGGAGTATAGACTTGAGTGAAGCTCTCGTTAAGAGATCTTTTCTGTTGAATAAATTGATTGATTTTACTATAATTAAAATATGTTCTAAGACTTGCTCTTACCTTTCCAAAAGTTCTTTGAATTCGGCCAAAAAGATTAAAGTTTTCATCAGCAAAATTAGAATTGAAGTATGAACTTGTTCTAATTACATTTTCAAAATTAGTTAAACCACGAATTTGATCAATATTACTTGAATATGCCGCTCTAGCAAATACATTTGTATAATTAAATAAGTTAAAACTTCTATAAAGCATACTAATGTTATGAGATAGGGCATTTTGTAAATCAGGCTCTCCAAATTGAATATTGTTGTAGCTATTAAAAACTAAACCCCTTGCAAGTCTAGTTACATCAGTAAATTGATTTCGCATATTATAATTGAAAGTTAAGGACTCACCTTTCTTTAACTGAATACGAGTTTCAAAATCAGGTAAAAACTTTATAAAATTGTCTTCTACAATTGTTCCAAACTGATCATTTTTATTACCATATGAGTGCACAGAAAAACCAGGAGTAATTGTGAATTTTCCAGATTTAAATCGATAGTGAACACCTATATAAGCATCGTTAAATTTATAATCAATATCGTTTTGAGCAATACCATCATTAAAAAGAGGGGTTGGATCGAGCTTTGAATTATTTTCTAAAAACTGGAAAATATTAGAATTAAATTGTTGTCTACTTAAGATTGTACCCAAAGTAAAATTTATATTACTTCTAGGTCCGATAATATTATAATAGTCCAATTTTGCATCTAACTGATTTGTTTGAATCCTTCTATTCTGTCCCAGATTGTAGGATGCTTGAGTCTTATCTAACCCCAAAACTTCAGCTGTTGTATCAAATGGATCAAGTCCCTGAGGATCATTTTCAAGTATTGCATTATAAAAAGGGTCTTCATCTTTTATTATACTCTGAGCCTCAAATGCGAAAATATTATCTTCATTAAGTGTGAAGTAATATTTAAGGTTCTGGTTTATATTATAAGGTGTAACCTCGTCAAATTGATTTGTTACCCCCAATACAGAAGATAAATTATTTTTTTGCTGGGAATCATCAGAAGTTCGTGCAAGGATATCATAGTCAATTTGATTACTAAAATTGGGTTTAAACGATGCGCTTAATTTGACTAACCCTTGACTTGAAAGTTCAGTATTTGACTCTTCAGTTGCTTCATCTGGAATTTCTACATCTGCATTTATATATCTGATACTACTAATTTCGTTTGAAAGAATTCGACTGTTGTTATATATTAAAAAGCCACTAATATCCAATGACTTTTTGGGAGAATAACTGAAATTTGCAGAAGCAAGTTTATTTTCTATTTTTAAAGCATTCCTTTCGTTTGTAAGAAAATTTAAACTATTATCTCCTAAATTTATACTTGTACCACTTCTTGAACTGGGAGACTGAAAACCTCCACCAAAACCTCTAATGTCTCGTCGAGTTAAAGCTACTTCACCTATATTATTAATATCACTGATTATATTGATGCTATACTTTGGATTATAATAGAATAACTTCGGCTGAAGTAAATACAGATTTTCATCTGGAGCATCTCCTCCACCAGCTGTTATATTCCCAAACCAAAAACTCTCTTTTCCTTGTTTTAGCTTTATATTGATAGCAAAATTGTCTTGACTATTTCTCACCCCACTAAGTTGTCCAACTTCTGAGTAATTCCGAAGAACTTGAATTTTATCTACGGCACTTGAAGGTATATTTTTTGTTCCAACTTTTGTGTCTCCATCAAAAAAATCTTTTCCATTAACCATTAACTTATTGACAACTTTACCTTCAACCTCAATCTGCCCGCTATCATTTATTTCAACGCCAGGTAATTTGTCGATTATGTCTTCTAATTTTCTTTCTGAACCACTTTTAAAAGAATCGGCATTATAAATCAAAGTATCACCTCTAACCTCAATAGGTAATTTAACAATAACTTCATCTAATACTATATCAGCACGAAGTGTATAATTTTTAGTAATATCCTCTTTTGAAGTTTCAATTAAATCATTTATAGTAATTAGGCCCAAAGAACTTACTTGAATCTTATAAGCAGTGGATTCTTTTAGACTTAACTTATAAAAACCTTTTTCATCAGAAAGAGCATAAGTCTCCAAAGCATTTGATGCCTTATTTATAGCGACTATACTGGCTGACTGCAAAGGAATTTCTAAACTATCAGAAATGATGCCCTTTATGTTTATTTGGCCAAAGGAATTAGAGCAGATTAATAATAAAACAAAAAATAATTTATGGTATTTCAAGATGAAATTTTTTACATCAATTATGAATACTTAACTGATTTGACTTTTAAATTGTATAAAGGTTTAATCTCTAACCTCTTCTTCTTCCTCGATTATTTCTCATCTCGAGCATTTTACTTTGGATTGTATTGCTGTAGTCAAGTTTAGTTATTTCTTTCCCTTTATCAGGTGTTTTGATCTCAATTTTATCTTTAGGGTTTATGATTACCTGAGAACATAACATAGTTGTTTTTCCTGCACTTACTTCAAGGATTAATCCTGGAAGACCCCAATACTCTGCCGGACCTTGCTTTAGAGGTATTTGAAGAGTATACCAAGCTTCAATTTGAGTTAATTTTACCTCAGGATTGTCTTTATCATCATTCAAATCACTCCATGAAAAGTCATACCATGATAATTCTTTCTCTGGAACAACTGCAGTCGCTTTAAAGCATAAATAATTTCCAACTTGTTTTGATTCGGTCTCCATATTCCATTTGATGGATTGTAATTCATCTTTTACCAAAAAACGCTTTCCATAAAATTCTTGAGCTTGAATGAGTTTATTGTCTTGAACATTTTTGTATTGTTTTCCTCGAGCAAAGTTACTTCCCCAAGAATCTGTTGCACCGGATATAGCATCTACTTTTTCTTCCTCGTAGAACAAAGACTCGTTTTTGTTGAATACCAATACAAAAGTTTTCTCTAATCGATTTTTTAATCTGTTCTTAATTTGTTTTTTTTGAGCCTCACTCATTCTTGCTCCCCAAGACCCTAGCTCCATATTAGTTTTAGAAAAATAATAGGCTTTTCCTTGAAATTCTTGAAAAACATTTAAATCATTGTCAGCATTAAATAGAAAACTATATAAAAAAATGAGGATTAGATTAAATAAATACATAGATATATTTGCGTTTTTGTTCGCTAAAAATAATAAATATTAATACCAATTAAACTATTTTTTATCCGATATCCTTTTAAATGAGTTTTTGATATGCTTTAATCTTTAATTAGCTTATAATTTCGTCTTGAATTATTAGGTCTTCTTTTCCTACTTTTACAAAGATGTTAGAAACCAATAAAATTAATATTGAGGGTGCAGAAATATCATGGTTCGCTCCTATTTGTGATGGAGATGATGATTTTTTAGGAAATAGAAATCCAGCCTACAAAAGTAATTGGGAGAATACCTCTAATATTGTAAAAACTGCAGATAAACTAGGTTTTCGCAATATATTATGCCCATCATCTTATCAAGTTGGCCAGGATACACTTTCTTTTGTAGCGGGTATGGCCTCCTTAACAAAGCAAATCAATTTTTTAGCCGCAGTCCGATGTGGGGAAATACATCCACCTATGCTAGCTAGGACTATTGCCACGCTCGATCATATGCTGAAAGGTCGTTTAACAATTAATATTATTTCATCAGATCTGCCAGGAAACCAATTATCGTCTCAAGAAAGGTATTTGCGCTCAAGAGAAGTTATAGAAATTTTAAAGCAAGCGTGGTCGAGTGATTTCATTAATTTTAAAGGAAAATATTATAAATTCAATTTGCCTTCTGATCCTGTTAAAACCTATCAAAAAGGAGGACCTCTATTATACTTTGGTGGATATTCTCCTGATGGTATTGAGCTTTGTGCAGAGCACTGCGATGTCTATCTTATGTGGCCTGAAACAGAAAAAAAATTACAAGGGTTAATGGATGTAATGACAAATAAAGCAAATGATTATGGTCGTAAAGTCCAATTTGGTTTGCGTGTTCATGTCATTGTTAGAGAAACTGAAAAAGAGGCTCGCGCTTATGCAGAAAATTTACTATCTAAATTAGATGTTAATCTGGGGGTAAATATCCGAAACCGTTCTCAAGATTCTAATTCTTTGGGAGTATCAAGACAGTCGAAACTAAGAGAAGAAGCTGATGAAAAATATTATGTTGAGCCTAATTTATGGACTGGGATTGGTCTTGCCCGTTCTGGTTGTGGTGCGGCTTTGGTTGGGAATCCAGATCAAATAGTTAAAAAATTAGAAAAATATATGGAGATGGGGATCAGATCATTTATTTTATCTGGGTACCCACATAAACAAGAATGTGAGTTATTCGCACGACATGTTCTTCCAAAAATTAAAAATATTTCACTCCCCAAAGAATTAGGAAGATTACCTAAAACTACACCTAAAAGTCCTTTAGGAGCAGGAAAAAGAGTTTAGATCATGATAGATTTTATAATAGTGTTGACTTATTTTGCCGTTATTCTTCTAGTTGCATTAAGAGGTAGGTTAAATGATACGGGGTCTGCGGAAGAATACTTTTTAAGTTCTCGAAATCTTCCCTGGTACTCAATTGCTTTATCAACAATAGCAACTAATATTCAAGGTTATCAATTTTTAGGAATGATGGGCTCTGCCTACCTGTATGGTCTGGCTCAAGCCAACCTTGAGATCAATGCGATACAAGGCATTTTATTGGGAGCTTTTGTATTTGTTCCAATGTTTCTCAAAGAAAAAATAACAACAATCACCCAATTTATCAATAATAAACTTGGTAGACGTATTGCGTTATTTTATTCATTAGCCAACATCTCTTTATTTGCTACTATTACACTTGGAGCAGCACTTTTTTGGGGTGCCTATGCTGCTGATATGGTTTTTGGAAATCTATTAGCTTTTATTCACCAAGATCGTGTGATTAGGATTGCAATTTTAATTATTTTTTTAGGAATTTTTTCGGCTGTCTATACTTATTTTGGAGGTTTAAATGCAGTTGTTAAAACTGATATAATTCAATTTAGTGTTTTACTTATTGGTGGCATTTTAGTTTGCTTAACTGCAGTGAATCATCTTGGTGGATGGGAGCAATTATACATCAAGACCCCAGACAAAATGCATCTTCATCTCCCAACTGATCATCCTACCCTCCCTTGGACACATTTATTTGGTTTATTTTTTTTAAATATAAATTACTGGTGTGCTAATCAAACTGTAATGCAGAGAGCTTTAGCAGCAAAAAGTACTTTGCATGCACAAACAGGATTAATGTTTGGTGGGCTAATTAAATACTTCATGGCAGTAATAATAATTGTCCCGGGTATTGCTCTATATGGTGTCTTAGGAGACAACCTAGGCGAGCCTGATTTAGCTTTCCCTTATATAGTAAATACCTACTTGCCTACAGGTTTAAAAGGAGTCATATTGTGTGGCTTATTTGCTTCGCTTATGAGTACTGTAGACTCCACATTCAATTCTCTTGCAACACTTTGGTCAACAGATATTTATTCTGTATACATAAATAATAATGCTAATGATAAACAAAAAATTAGTGCTGGACGAAAAGCAATACTCTTTAGTCTTGGGACTGCTTTAATAATGGGTTTTATACTATTGTATCTAAAATTTGATAACCCTAATTCGGCATTTACTCACACTCTAAATAATTTAAGATATTTTATAAATTGTGGTATCGTAGTATTGATTTGTTGTGCGGTATTACTAAGAAAACCAAATTTAAATTTAATTTTATTCGCCTTTCTTGCTTCCTTACCTATTAATATTTTATTACTGCTTTCCTTCCCCGATATGAATTATTTTGTTAGAGCATTTTGGGTGATAATTATTGCTTTATTAATTGGAATTATAGGCAGTAAAGGGCAGATCAATAATGTCTTAATGTTATTTCAGCCAGCAAATTATTTAAGTCGAAATTGGGGGTGGGTATTGGCTTTAAGTTTAGTTTTTATTCATTTTCTTTTTCATTGATTTTATTTTTTTCAAATATTTTTAATATCCTATATTTACTCAAATCAAAAGAAGCTAATACATTAAAATTAAAAACATGAACTTTATCTACAGTCCCTAGATCAAGTTCAAATTAAACCCAATATATAAACTGTGTTCTTAAATTTAAGAAAAAGTATAAAAAAAATACTGCAACAAAATATCTTAGATGAACGTAAAGATATTTTACATGTCTTGGTAGATTATATTGATGAAAAATATTCAAAAGGACAAAGGGTTAGTCTAAATTTTATATGTACGCATAATTCGAGACGAAGTCAATTTGCTCAGATCTGGGCGCATACAGCTGCTGCTTATTATAATTTAAAAGTATCTTGTTATTCTGGTGGGATTGAGGTAACCGCTTTTGATCAACGTGCCGTTGATTCAATTATAAGAAGTGGGTTTGAAGTTCACACAGAGGGAGATTATAATCCCATTCATTATATTTCGTATGAGAAAGATGTGAAATCTAGATTAAAATGCTTTTCGAAATTATATGCAGATCCAGTAAATAAAAGTGATTCATTTGCTGCGATTATGACTTGCTCAAGTGCTGACAGAAAATGTCCCTTAATTAAGGGGGCTGAAAGACGAATTTCTGTTCAATATGAGGATCCCAAAGTATTTGATGACACTCCTGATGAAATAAATAAATATGATGAAAGATCACTTCAGATTGCATCAGAATTTTTTTATGTCTTTAGAAAAGTAAATACTAAGTTTAGTATATAAAATACTAATTACTATGATATCTTCTAATGAATATAAATATCTTATTATATTTGGATGTAACTAATCATAAATCAAATAAAAATGAAAAATATTTTATTAGCAATAACTTTATTAATAACTACTCATGTATTTTCCCAAAATATAGCTTTTGACTTTGCATTTATAGATGCTGAAAATATTGGTGATTACGACCAAAATTTAAAAACAAAGTTTCAAAGAATAAATCAAAATTTTATTGATGATGGAAGAATATTAGGATGGCATGTTTGGAAGGTAATTAATGGTGCTCAAACTCCCTTTACTCATCTTGCTGTTTCAGTATATGATTTAGACAAAATGGATGAAGATTATACTCCAAAAAAATGGACTGAAGAATTTACAGACATGACGGAAGCAGAGCTCAGAAGTTGGTTTTCGAAAAATAATGAAAATCGAAAAATAGTTTTCGAAACTCAAATGGCTAATGTTGCCGAAGTTTTGCAAGAAGGTGTAACTACGTATCCTGATATTGCAGTTATGAATTTGATGAACGTAAAACATGGTAAATATAAGGCTTATGAAGATCTTGAAAAAGCTGGCACAAAATCAATTGCAAAAGGTTCTCCTCGTAAAGGTTGGAGTTTAGCAAAACGAATAGATAGAATTGGTACTGAACTGTCTTGGACTCACTTCACAGTTGATTGGTTTGATAAATATTCTGATTTCTTGAAATTAGGCGCCAGAAATTCATGGAATGCCGATAAGGAATATCAAAATATGATGAAACTGCGTGATCTTACAAATCGAATTGTTCTTAAAAAATTTATTTTTATAAATAAAGAATAAAAATCTAATTGCAGAATATCTTTTCTCTTGGGGATCGATATTCTGCTCCTATCGTTTGAGATTTCTTTTTATAAATTCAATAGGAGTTTCTTGATAGGCCCCTGAATATTCTAACCCTACCTCAATTGCTTTTTTACGTAAAAAATCTGCATGCTTATAGCTGTGAAATAAAACATTAAAATCAATATTATTCTCTGTATCGATAACTTTGTCTTCATATACAGGATTGAATATGTATAAAGGAGGGTCAGTTTCATCCATCTGACTTCTGTAATCTAAAATCTCTGATTTTTCTTTTGTTGGCTCTCCATTATAAAAGTCTAAGAAAAGTTCTTGAAGGTCATCAGAAGTTGTTCTAAGTTCATCTAATGAAAAATCTGGGAAAAGTTGTTCCCATTGATATAAATCATAACTACTTTGAGCAATAGAAGCAAATACACCTTTAACTTGACTGTTACTTGTCTCCCTAAAGCCATTCCATTGAGCTATACCTGCTCCAGCAGATACTCCAGCTAAAATTAATTTATTATTAGGAATATTTAATGTTTGAAAATTGTCTGAAATGAAATTTATCACAGCTGTACCATCCTTTAATGAAGTAATTACTCCTTGAGAATCAGAATCATTTATAAATGTATATTCTGCATTAATTACTGCAATATTATCATTTAATAATGAGGAAATTATTTCTTTAACTTCTCCATCATAAAGATCTTCCTTGGTCCCAAATAAAAAGGCTCCTCCATGGAAAAAAATTACTGTCCCTATTATTTCATCTGATTGTGGAAGTAAAATATCAAGTTGATTTCGTTCTTTTAGACCATAATCTACATCTTTAAAGAAAAGATAGTCTCCTTCAAAAGGGACTTCACTAGAAGTAATCCCCAGTGCATTTTCTAATTTACTTGTGTTTATGAGGCTTAAGTCACTATTTTTCGAACATCTCAAGGAGATAAGTATTATAGGGATAAGGAAAATTTTGATGATGTATTTATCTTTCATTATTCTTTTTTTTCAAAATTACTCCGGATTTTATAGGTTTGAAAATTTTATTTTCAACTGCTATTTCACCATTAACAATTACATATTCTATTCCCTCTGAATATTGATGTGGATCTTCGTAAGTTGCCTTATCAATTACCTTTTTAGGATCAAATAAAGTTAAGTCTGCCTTATTGCCTTCAGCTATAAATCCACGGTTTTTTAAACCCATTGCTTTAGCAGGCATAAGCGTCATTTTGTGAATTGCCTCAGAAAGAGTAATTATCTTACTTTCTCTAACATAATGCCCTAAAACTCTAGGAAAAGTTCCATAGGAACGTGGATGCGGGTGACCATCTCCAATCTTAACTAATCTACCATCAGAAGCTATCATTGTTTTTGGATGTTTCATGATATTAATAACATCAGCTTCATCCATAGCATGAAAAATACAATTGGCACCACCATTAATTTGAGCTTGTATAACTAGTTCAGCGCCATTATCAGTTGTCGGTTTGAGACCTTTTTGTTCGCACCAATATTTTAAAGTTCGTCCCTCTAGTTGTGGCATCCATTTTACTTTAGCAAACTGAATTCGATCTAAATCCTCACCTCCACGATCATTTAAAATATTGAATACTATACCATTCTTTATACTGTCTTTAAGTTTTGAATTCTTTAATCTTTTTTTAAATGCATCGTCCCCGCCAGCTCTTGCCCAACTTGGAATTAAAACTGATATCCCAGTGTGACTAGCGTTGTATGGATACTGATCAATTTTTATATCTAAACCCTTTTTTAATGCTGCATCAACTAAAGCTAAAGTTTCATTACTTTTTCCCCACATGGGCTTTCCAATAACTTTATGATGAGTCAAAATGACAGGGATATTTGCTTTTTCAGATATAGTTATGGCCTCTTTAACTGATGAGATAACATCTAATCCTTCATCTCTCAAATGAGAAGTATAAATCCCCCCTTGTTTTGATACCTCTTTGGAAAGCTCTATTAATTCATCAACTTTAGAAAAACTTCCAGGTAAATATTTTAACCCTGTAGAGATCCCAAAAGCACCCTCTGCCATCGATTTGGAAACAATTTTTTTCATTTGATCTAATTCTACCTGGGTAGGTTCACGATCATCTAATTTCATAACATTTTGTCTTACAGTATTGTGTCCCACCAAGAAACCAACATTCATGCCTACTCCAAGCTGAGCTAAACTGTCCAAATAAATGTCAAAAGGTAAAGGGCCTCTTCCATCTGGACCACCCAGGCTAGTTGTCACCCCCTGTCGAAGATGACTCTCGCAATCCAAAAGGTCAAAAATCGGTTCTAAATGGGCATGTAAGTCTATGAACCCCGGGGAAACAACTAATCCAGCCGCATCAATAACTACATCTGCATTTTCACTAGCTAAACTACCAAGGATTAATATTTCATCTCCTTTAATCCCAATATCCAATTGAGCTGGATTGTCAAGACTACCGTCATAGACAGTACCATTTAAAATTATCAAATCGTAAAAATTAGCTTCATTACAACTAATAAAAAAGATAAGTAAAAAAAGGGCTTTAGATAATATTTTCATATCTCATGAAATACGTTTTAAAATTAAAAAATAAATACTTAGTCAGGGTATTTATATTTTCTTTTTAGAAAACTTCTTTGAAGATGCTAAATTAAATAAATGGGTTTTTTTATATTGTAACCTAATCCTTAATTTATCAAAGATACTTCCACAAAAGGTTCATATGTCAATATATTTCTTTTAATCCTTTCAGGAGAGTTAATCTTTATACTGCCATATTTTTTACCACGGGTTTTTCGCCCTACATTTTTAGCAGTTTTTGATTTAAATAATCTTGAATTAGGTAGTTTGTTTTCAGTTTA
>JBJKWV010000035.1:0-17762 GCA_045561915.1 Flavobacteriaceae bacterium | reverse complement strand
TTTCCATAACGCATAGCAAGTTGGACTGGAATTGATACTTTTTTCTGGACCTTTTCTTTCAATTTTTCTGAAAGCACAATTAAAGGAGATCCTTTATCCCACCATATTTTTCGATATGCTTTAGCAGATTTTTTAGGGCGGGTTTTTAAAATTATTCCTTTGACCAAAAAAGATCGAAACCACTTAGGCAAATCAATTACCCTTCCATCCATTAAAAACTCTCTCAAATAATCTCTTACATCATTGGTGTCAGTGCTATCTGGAGAGCCCAGATTAACTAATAAAACTCCTTTCATTCACAATTTTTTGCTAAGATACTGAACCTATATATTTCTTGGGAGTGGTTCCGTATTTCTTTTTAAAAGCAGCTATAAAATGACTAGCTGTACTATAACCTAATTTAAGGCTAACTTCATTTACATTATACTTCCTAGAATCTAACATTTTTCTAGCTTCGTCCATCTTGTGATCTAGTAAATATGCAAATACCGTATCACCATAAATTTGTTTGAAACCATCTTTTAATTTTTTTAAAGAAAGCTCAACTTCAATTGCTAGCTGTTCAAGTGAGGGGGGGTCAGACATTTTATCTAATATTATTTTTTTGGCCTTTCTTATTTTTTGCACATTTTCCTCGTCCACTAAAAAAGGACATTGTTCAATTGAGGGGTCTTCGTTTTTATTAAAATAAAGACATAAAAGCTCATAAACTTTTCCCTTAAAATATAATGATTTCATACTGTCATGGACCTTAGCTTGAAGTATTTGACTTAAAACAACAGCTATAGAAGAAGAGAAAGGAAGATTATCATAATATTTTTTTGAATTGTTGTCAGGACTTAAGAACGATATATGATCTGCATCCGAAGAAAATAATGAATGAAATTTTGTTATAGAAATTAAAATACTTACCATCCACGTGTCAGGAGCCAATTCTACCTCAATAGGTAAAGCTTTTTGGGGGTTGTACAATAACATTGAATGATCCTCAAGTACCTGAAAGGTATAATTTCCCTCATTAAAAGTAAAATTCGTTTGTCCTTTTAAACAGAAATGAAATTGTATAAATTCTAAGCTTACAGGGTATTTTTTGTTTAATACTTCCTCGCTGTCATTTTTTAATCTAAGAATAGAAAATCCTGGATCAACCACACTCTCATCAAAGGAACTTATAACGTTATTTTTCATAAATTGTTATGCTATTGTTTTGTGTTAAAAAATTTTAAAGATTAAACAAAATTAGGAGTTTAAAAGGTTTTGATAAAAATAAAATTAAAACTTTTTAAGTTATTTATAAATTTTTTAGCGTTATTTTTTAGGCTGTCTCTCGCTTAAATTTGTTTTCGATAACAATGTAACATTTTGTTGGAAAAAACTTACCATTTCTTCGCCATAGGTTTGAGTTATAAAAACTCAAATGCAGACACTCGAGGAAAATTCAGTCTAGATGATTATAGGCAACATGCACTTTTTTTGGATGCCAAAGAAACAAGTATTAAAGACCTAATTATAATAAATACATGTAATAGAACAGAGCTTTATTCATGGTCACAAAATGCCGAAATTCTAAAGGATTTACTTTGTAAGCATTCTGAAGGAAATAGAATTCTTTTTGATCAAATAGGATATTGTCTCAAAGATGAAAAAGCATACAACCATTTATTCCGTGTCGGCACTGGACTTGAAAGCCAAATATTGGGTGACTTTGAAATTATAGGTCAAATTAAACAAGGTTTTTTCAGGTCAAAAAAAATGGGCTTTGCCCAAGGTTATCTTGAAAGATTAACAAATGCGGTAATACAGGCTAGCAAGCGCATTAAAAATGAAACAAAGATATCAAGCGGAGCTACATCAGTCGCTTTTGCTTCAGTTCAATATATCCTTAATAATGTTGAAAACACTTCAAAAAAGAATATCTTACTCTTTGGTACAGGAAAAATCGGGGCAAATACCTGTGAAAACTTAGTAAAGCATTCTCATAATGATCATATTACACTTATTAACAGAACCCAATCACGTGCTGAAAAAATTGCAGGAAAATTCCCTGTGATTGTTAAGCCATACGGAGAATTATCGTCTTCTATCCGTAATTCAGATGTACTAGTAGTAGCAACAGGAGCACAGAATCCGACTATTACCCCTGACCTAATTCACACAACTAAACCTCTAATAATTCTTGATCTTTCAATTCCAAGAAATGTAGCTTCTGAAGTTAATGATATGGACAATATAAAGGTTGTTCATTTAGATGAACTTTCTCAAATTACTGATGCGACTTTTGAGAAACGAAAAAAATATATTCCCAAAGCTGAAGATATAATTGAAGAATTAAAAGTTGAATTTTTAATATGGCTTAAGCACCGAAAATTTATTCCTGCCCTTAATGCCTTTAAAGCAAAAATAGCCCTCTCAGAAAAAGAGGATAAAGAAATTAATCATTATGTTGATAATTGTTTTGGCTATCAAAAAAAACAACAGATAGCTCAGAAAATTACTGGACAAATCTCAGCATACATTAGGGAGAATCCACAAAAAGCTGAGGAAACAATTGAACTTCTTGAAGATATTTTTCAACTTTCGAAAGAGAAACTATCTTAAAAATGATTCGAATAGGAACCCGAAAAAGTCCATTAGCAATTTGGCAAGCTAATTATGTGAAAGCTAAATTTAAAAAATTAGGCTTCCCCAGCACTTTAATTCCTATTGAGAGCAGCGGAGATAAAGATTTGGTTCAACCAGTGTATAAAATGGGAATTAAAGGAGTTTTTACAAAAGCCTTAGATCAAGCCCTTTTATCAGATTCTATTGATGTAGCTGTTCATAGTCTCAAGGATGTCCCTACGATACTCCCTGAAGGAGTTGAAATATCAGCTTATTTAAAAAGAGGATCAGCTCATGATGTGATGGTTTATCATAAAAATTTTATTGATTGGAAAAAAAATACGACAATTGGAACTGGAAGCCTTAGACGACAAGCACAATGGCTAAGAAAATACCCAAATCATATTTCTGAAAATCTAAGAGGTAATTTACAAAGAAGACTAGAAAAGCTAAATTCGTCGGATTGGGGTGGAGCTATTTTTGCAAAAGCTGGTTTAGATAGGATTAATTTATTGAAAAATAAATTCACCGTTTTAGATTGGATGATTCCTGCTCCTAGTCAAGGCATTATAGGAGTAGCAAGTTTAGAAAAAAATAAAACTTTGAATGAAAAAGTCAAAGCCTTAAATTGCCTCGAAACCCAATTATGTGCTGAAATAGAGCGTGACTTCCTAAACAAGTTAGAATGTGGTTGCACTGCCCCTGTAGGTGCTTACGCTTTTGTTGAAAATGATTCGATTATTTTCCGTGGCGGGCTTTTTTCTTTAGAAGGTTCTGAAGCTATATACCATAAAACTTCTGTCTCCAAAAATGAATCAGCGGGTCTAGGTAAAAAAGGTGCTGTTCAAATCTTAAATAATGGTGGATATGAATTAGCAAACAGAATTAAAAGTCAGATGGGATGAGATTATTATCTACAAAAAATGTCAGCAAATCATTTAAAGATGAATTGAATCAAAGCGGTATATATTTAAAAGAACATCCAATGATCCAAATAGTCCCAATTCAATTTAAAATTTCACAATTAAATTCAGCTTTAATTTTTACAAGTCAAAATGCTGTAAATATTGCATTTGAATCCGCTGATATTTTAAGAAAAATTAAAGATAAAAACTGTTTTTGTGTAGGAGAAAAGACCAAAGCTCTTTTGAAAAAAAAGGGTTTGAATGTTCTAAAAATGTGTCAAAATGCATCTGATTTAAGTAACTTTTTAATCGAAAATTACAGAAAAGAATCTTTTTCATTTTTCTGTGGAAAACAAAGAATGAAGGAAATTGAGACTTCGCTTAATAAATATGGAATTGCCTTAAATATTCACGAAATTTATCAAACAAATTTCACATCAAAACATTTTAAAACTTACTTTGATGGAATACTTTTTTTTAGTCCATCTGCTGTATCAAGTTATTTTACAAAAAATACTTGGGCTATTGATACCCATGGATTTTGTTTAGGATCTACTACTGCAAAAAAACTAAGTCAATTTACATCAAACTTTAGTAAAGCAAAAAACCCAAGTGAAAACCAACTAATGATTACAATTCAACAATATTATAATGAATATTATGCTAAAAAATGATCTATTTTTAAAAGCACTTAGGGGAGAGCCGGTAAAACGCCCACCAGTATGGTTAATGCGTCAAGCAGGTAGATACCTTCCTGAATTTATGGCCTTAAAAAATAAGTTTGACTTTTTTACGCGATGTCAAACTCCGGAGCTTGCCACTAAAATTACAATAATGCCAATTGATCAAATTGGACCAGACGCAGCAATTTTATTTAGTGATATTTTAGTTGTTCTTCAAGCCATGCAAATTCAAGTTGAGATGAAAGATGGTTCTGGTCCATGGATCCCCAACCCTATAAGATCTAAAACTGATGTAGAAAATACTATCATTCCTGATATTAATGAGCACCTTGGTTATGTGATGGATGCAATAAAAATGACTCAATTGGAGCTTAATAATAGAGTCCCATTGATTGGTTTTGCAGGCTCTCCATGGACATTATTATGTTATGCTGTACAAGGTCAAGGTTCCAAAACATTTGATAAAGCAAAAGCATTTTGTTTTAGTCAACCCTCTCTAGCTCATATTTTACTTCAAAAAATTACCGATACTACTATTTTATATCTAAAAGAAAAAGTCAAGTCTGGTGTTAATGCAGTTCAAATATTCGACTCTTGGGGAGGACTTCTATCTCCCAATGATTATAGCATTTTTTCTTGGCCTTATATCCAACAAATTATAACTGCCTTAAGAGATGAGATACCAGTTATAGTTTTTGGAAAAGGTTGTTGGTTCGCACTTAATGAAATGAAAAATTCTGGAGCAGCAGCACTTGGAGTGGACTGGACCTGTTCAGCTAGGAATGCTAGGTATCTTTCTGGAGGACAAATCACTCTTCAGGGTAATTTTGACCCCTCACGCTTATTATCTCCAATACCAGAGATTACACAGTCAGTTTATAAGATGATTCGTGAATTTGGAAAAGATCGCTATATAGTTAATTTAGGGCATGGCATTCTACCAAATATTCCTGTTGATCATGCCAAAGCATTTGTTGATGCTGTAAAGTCATATTATTAGAATGGTAAGTATGAAGGATACATTTTATAATTATATAAAAACTTTACAGGATAATATTACTCGAGAACTTGAGAAAATTGATGGAAAAATTGATTTTAAAGAAGATTTATGGGAAAGGCCGCAAGGAGGTGGTGGACGTACTAGAATCCTAGAAAACGGTAATCTAATTGAGAAAGCGGGGGTAAATATTTCAGCAGTCTACGGACAACTCCCAGAAAGTATGCAAAATTATTTTAATATTGGAAAAGTTGATTTTTTTGCCTGTGGTCTAAGTCTTGTAATCCATCCTGTAAATCCTATGGCTCCTACTGTTCACGCCAACTGGCGTTACTTTGAAATGTATAACAAGACTGGAACTATTTGTGATCAATGGTTTGGAGGTGGTTTGGACTTAACTCCATACTACCTTTTTGAAGAAGATGTGAAACATTTTCATCAAACGTGTAAGAAAGTTTGTGATAAATATCATCCTGACTATTACTCTAACTTCAAACAAAAGTGTGATTCTTATTTTTTTAATACTCACCGAAATGAAGCAAGAGGAGTAGGTGGTATATTTTTTGACTATTTAAAGAAGACAGATACAATTACACTTGAGGATCGTTTCAAATTTGTTACCGCAGTTGGAGATTCTTTTGAAAATGCTTATACACCAATACTCAAAAAACGAAAAGACTTAAATTATACTAAAGCTCAACGTAGATGGCAAGAAATCAGAAGAGGACGTTATGTAGAATTTAATCTTATTCATGATAAGGGGACCATTTTTGGATTACAAACAAATGGTAGAATCGAAAGTATTTTAATGAGTCTTCCACCAAAAGTTCAATGGAAGTACGATTATTCTCCAGAACCTAATAGTAAGGAAGCAAGACTTTTAAAGGTTTTAAAAAAACCACAAGATTGGGTTTAAAATAAAAACTGATGAGAAAGAAAGAATATTTCGTAATTTATATTTTCTAATATAGCTTAGTTATGAATTCCCTATATATCTTATTTGTACTACCATTGTTAATTATTTTTTCGTACTTATTTGATAGCTTTTCAAGAAAAACAAAATTCCCTTCAGTAATTTTATTGATGATCACCGGAATTCTTTTTCGATTTTTCATTTCCTTTTCAGGTTATGATAATTTTACTTTTCTAGATAATCTTATCCCAGTTTTAGGCACTATTGGTTTAATTTTAATTGTCTTAGAAGGAGCCATTGAATTAGAAATCAGCCGTAAAAAATTACCGCTAATTTTAAAAGGTTTTCTTTCAGCTTTTATAATACTCATCGCTAACATTTTTGTTTTGAAATGGATTTTTGAAAACATTTTTGATCTTCAAAATACCGTTGCTGTGCTTTTTGCTATACCCCTTTCAATAATAAGTAGTGCAGTAGCTATTCCTTCAGCTACAGGTCTTATTGATCATGAACGTGAGTTTGTAATCTATGAATCTACATTTTCTGATATTTTAGGAATTATGATTTTTAATTATGCTTTACGTCAATATGAATCTAAACAAGCTCTTATTGGTGCTGATCCGCTGGTGTCGTTAGGTTTACAAATTATTGGTGTGATAGTAATTTCACTTCTAATCACATATGTATTATTTAAATTAATTCAGCAAATTGATCATCATGTCAAATTTTTTTTAATTCTCGCGTTACTTATATTGGTCTATGCTTTTGGAAAATTATTTCATCTTCCAGCTTTAGTGACTATTTTTATTTTCGGAATCTTCATTAGTAACGCTAAAAATTTACTCCCTAGGATCTTTAGAAATTATATTGATTTAGACAACTCAAAAAATGAAATCCATGAGTTTCATATACTCACCGCAGAATCTACTTTTTTAGTGCGAACTTTTTTCTTTTTATTTTTTGGGTTTTCAATTAAAGTTTCAGATTTTGGGAGTATTACTCCATTGTTATCTGGTATCGTTATATTTCTGGTTATGCTATTTATACGCTATTTATATTTTTCTTTCACCACCCTAAAATTTAAACCAAGTCCAATTACATATATGTCCCCTAGGGGGTTAATTAGTATACTTTTATTCATTCAATTAAAAGATGTAGCTTTTATTAATTTAGAACAAAGTATAATTGATGAACACACTTTACTTATTATAATACTTGTTTCAATGTTGGTCATGCTGGGGGGTACCATCAAAAAACAAAAGGGACCAAATGAAATAATAATTGATAATGAAGAATCTTTTTCTGTGGAAATGGATATTGATCCTTCAGAATTATCAAATGATCAAACCTAAAATCTATTAAAGACTATGTATCCTATTCAAAGAAACCGAAGATTAAGAAGCAGTGAAAGCCTGAGGACAATCCTTCATGAGTGTAGTCTAAATCCAAATGACTTTATAGTACCTTTATTCGTTATAGATGGTAAGCAAAAAAAAGAAGAAATCTCATCCATGCCAGACTATTATAGAATGAGTATTGACTTACTTCCGAAACATGTTAAAAACCTTTGGTCGCTTGGCTTAAAATCAGTTTTAATTTTTGTTAAAGTCCCAAATAATCTAAAGGATAACAAGGGAACTGAAGCCCTAAATCCCGACGGATTAATGCAACGTGCTATTAAAACAGTAAAAGATGCTGTCCCAAAAATGGTTGTTATGACTGATGTAGCACTAGATCCTTATTCCTCTTATGGACATGACGGAATCGTCGAAAAAGGGAAGATTTTGAATGATCCTACAATAAGTATTCTTTCAAATATTTCTTTATCTCATGCTCAAGCAGGTGCTGACGTTATCGCTCCTAGTGACATGATGGATGGAAGAGTCCTAAAAATTCGTGAACTTCTTGAAGCGGAGAATTATATAAATACAGTGATTATGAGCTACAGTGCAAAATATGCATCTGGTTTCTATGGTCCTTTTCGAGATGCACTAAATTCAGCTCCTAATTTTGGTGATAAAAAAACATATCAAATGGATTTTAGGAATCGAAAAGAAGCATTAATTGAAGCAAAACGTGACATAGAAGAAGGAGCTGATATAGTAATGGTTAAACCGGGTATAGCCTATTTGGATATTATTAGCGAATTGAGTAAAAATGTGGATGCCCCTATAGCAGCTTATCAAGTAAGTGGAGAATATGCAATGCTTAAAGCTGCTGCTGAAAAAGGATGGCTAGATCACAATCAAATTATAATAGAACAACTCATCAGTTTCAAACGAGCTGGAGCATCTTTAATTGCAACTTATTTTGCTGAACAGGTAGTTAAACTTATCTAATATTAAATTCTTTCTGGAGAATAAGGTTTTAAATCTAAAGATGGATCATAGCCAGAGACTAATTCAGTTATTAATTTTCCAGTTGCTGGTCCAAGGCTCCAACCCATCATTGCGTGTCCAGAGGCTAAAACTAGATTTTTGAATGAAGAATGCCTCCCAATGAAGGGAAGTCCATCAGTAGATAAAGGTCTTAATCCACTCCTGGCTTTATCAACCGAAGTCAATGAAATTTCAATACCTGGATAATATTCTTTGGCCGCATTTACTATAGACAAAACTCTCCTTGAATTGATTTTACTATTTATCCCTGAAATTTCCATTGTTCCACCAAAACGTGTATATCCACTCATGGGAGTCACAGCTACTTTTGCTTCTGATAAAATTGCTGGAATTGATAGCCCTGTTATGTTCTTAACATCAAAACTATAACCTTTACCTGCTTGTATTGATAATTTAATTCCTAATTCCTTCAAAATTCCTTCTGTCCAAGCCCCAGTAGCTATAACAAATTCATCAGCTTTGAAAATTCCTTTATTTGTATTTAATGCTTCAATCTTTTTCTCTTTTTTTTGAAATGAAGTTACAACTGTATCTAAGAAGAATTTTACTCCACGAGACATTAAATGATTTTTTAAGTTGTTCATAAATAGTTCTGGTGTCGTGTGGGCATCACTTTCATACATAAATGCTCCTGCAACCTCCATGGGAACTTTAGGCTGTATTTTTAAAATTTCTTCTTTGGATAATTGTTTAACTATAATCCCCAAATCCTTTGCCCAACTCGCTGCTTTAGCTTCCTCTCGCTCCGCAAGAGAAGTTTTATATGCCATTAGTAAACCTTTAGATTCCAAATGAAAATCAAAAGTATTAGACTGCTGCATTTCTATAAATAATTTTTTGCTTAAAAGATTTATATCTAAAATAGATTTCATCGATTTTTGTACATGTTCGGAAGTACAAGATTTGATGAATTTCATCCCCCAATTAACCAAATCTAGGTCAAATCTTGGTTTAATATAAAACGGGCTAGAATTATTAAACATCCATCGAAAACCCTTAGATATCATTCCTGGTGCTGCCAAAGGAATAATATGGCTTGGTGTTAAATATCCAGAGTTAATGTGAGAGGCACCTGATTTAATTTTGTCTTGATCAATCACACTTACATCATGCCCTTCAAGATTTAAATAATAAGCTGTTGCAAGACCAATAATCCCTCCCCCTACAATGATTACTTCCTTTTTACGCATATCAGAGGACTTGAAAACCTTTTACATAAGGATCATCTGGATCTAAAATTAATTTGTTGTATCCTATAATTCTAGCATTTCCTTGGATACTAGGAATTACACCTTTAAATGATCCCACTTTAGCTTCAGCTTCTACACGACCTATAAATTTTGAACCAATAATACTTTCATGAATAAAATCCTCATTTAATTTCAACTTTCCCTTTGAAAACCTTTGAGCCATACGTGCTGATGTTCCTGTGCCACATGGTGATCGATCTATGGCTTTATCACCATAAAAAACAGCATTAGTTGCAATAGATTTATCTTTGGCTGAGATCCCTCCCCACAAAACATGACTACAGCCTTTAATATTTTTATCCAGGGGGTGTTCAAAGCTATGATTTGCATTAACTTTTTCTCTTATTTCCCTACTCCATCTAATCAGTTCAGCTGCACTGTATTTATTGATTCCCGAAAAATTTTTCTGAATGTCTATAATGGCGTAAAAATTACCTCCGTAAGAAATATCCAATTTCAAAACTCCTAATTCTGAACAGTTGATCTCTAAATCAGACTTGGCTAAAAATGAAGGAACATTCTTGAATTTTACCATTTTAACTTTTCCTTCTATTTGCTCATAAGAAGCAACCACTAATCCTGCAGGAGTCTCTACACGTAAGGTTCCCTTGGTTTTGGGAAGAACCAATTTCTCTTCTAAAAGAATTGTTATAGCACCTATTAATCCATGCCCACACATAGGTAAACATCCCGAAGTTTCTATGAATAAAATAGCTGCATCATTTTCATTATTTTCTGGGGCATAAAAAAAGCTTCCACTCATAATATCATGACCACGGGGTTCAAACATTAATCCCGTCCGAATCCAATCATATTCTCTTATAAAGTGAATCCTTTTTTCTGCAATAGTAGTTCCTTCAAGAATTGGCTGCGGTGATTTTACCAGACGAACAGGGTTTCCAGCAGTATATGCATCCACGCAATCAAATACAATACGATTTCTTGAATTCATAACGATTTTTTTGTTAAATGGCCATCTATTGATCTCAAAATTCCCAAAGGGTTATCATCTTGTAATTCTAATGGAAGTAAATTTTTTGGACAATCTTGGAAAGAAATTGGACGAAGCCAACGATAAATAGCATCTGTCCCTACTGAAGTATAACGTGCATCTGTAGTTGAAGGATAAGGTCCACCATGTTGCATTGCTTGAGTTACAGCAACTCCTGTTGGAACCCCATCAAAAAGTAATCTTCCGACTTTATTTTTTAGTTTAGTCACAAGAGGTTCGATTTCCAAATACTCATTTTGATTTGATAAAATGGTTGCTGTAAGTTGTCCTGGAATGATTTTAATTAAATCTTGCATTTGTTTGATAGACTCACATTTAACAAATAAACTAAAAGGCCCAAAAACCTCTTCAGTTAGTTTTATGTTTTTAATAATGTCATCAGATGTGACTATCCCCAGGGTAGAATAATTCCCGGGGGTTTTAAAAAGTTTTAGTGATTTATTTTTATTGAGTTCCTCTAATTGATGCAAATAACTTTTTTCAATATTATTGTGAACCATCGGTGATAAGCTTATTTTACTTAAATGCATACTAACTTCAGATAAAATATTACTCCCACCTTGAGAATCACAAAAAATTATCATTCCTGGATTGGTGCAAAATTGTCCAGTGCCAAGTGCTATTGAATCAGCTAGCGTCTTAGCTATGCTTTTATCAGCTGCTAATCGATTTTCTGTTATAAAAACTGGATTTACACTTCCCATTTCAGCAAAAACTGGAATGGGCTCTGATCTTTTCTGAGCTATATCATATAATGCTTTACCTCCTTTAAAACTCCCAGTAAATCCAACTCCTTTTAAGAAAGGATGACTTACTAACTCAATTCCAATAGTGTTTGAAGTGCCTCCTAAATGAGAAAATATTTCTTTGGGAAGACCACAATAATTAATAGCATTATGGATAGCCTCAGCAACTAACGAACTAGTCCCTGCGTGATAGGGATGTGCTTTTATTATCAGAGGGCAACCGGATGCAAATACTGATATTGCATCACCGCCAGCCGTTGAAAAAGCTAATGGAAAATTACTGGCTCCAAAAACTGCAATTGGACCAATGGGATGAAGGGTTTTTCTGAGATCAGGCCCTTCTGTACTGATTACAGGTTGAATAAAAGATCCATCATTTAATAATTTTACATATCGCTGAATTTGTAGAATAGTTCGTTGAAATTCTCCCTCAGCTCTTGCCATTGGAAGAGCAGACTCATCTCGATAGATTTGTAAAATATAATGACTTAATCTATTAAGTTCCTTTTCAATAGTTTTTAAAAAGTGTACCCTATTTTTTAATGATGTTGATGCATAATGTTCAAAAACATATGATGCTTTTGTAACGGCATTATGAATTTGATCTATACTTGCCTGTTGAAAAAGGGTTGGTAATTTTTGATTTGTATTTGGATTTACAGTTTGAAAGGTTAGGGCCTCAGGATTGTTTTGCCAATCACCTGCTACTAAATTCTGAGCTTTTATCATAAGTATTTTTTATAATCTAAATTCATTGGCCTTTCATATAGAGCAGTTTTAATAATTTTTTGTACCCTCTTTAATTCAGTTCCTTTTAAGGGAAGTCTTGGTGGTCTGACATATCCTGTTCCCATTCCTGTAGCTACTTCACAAAGTTTTATGTTTTGTACTAGTTGGGGGGAAATATCTAACTCTAATAACGGTAAAAACCAACTAAAAATTGAACGGGCTTTTTCTAATTCACCTCTTTTACAAAAGGAATATATTGCTACCGTCTCTTCAGGAAAAGCATCTACTAATCCTGCTACCCATCCATCAGCACCCATTAGCAATGACTCCATAGCAATGGTATCTACACCACATAAAATTTTAAAACGATCCCCAAAATAATTAATCATTCTTGTTACATTAGTTATATCACGAGTAGAATCTTTAACAGCAGTAATGTTTTTATATTGCTCCAACTCAGCAAACATCTCTAGGGTTACTTCTATTTTATAATCAACAGGATTGTTGTAAATCATAATCGGTAACTCAGTTGAGTTAGCCACTGAAGAAAAATAAGCTACAGTTTCCTCATCTGTAGCTCTATATCGCATTGGGGGTAGAAGCATTATTCCATCAGCACCTTCTATCTCAGATTTCTTGGCTAAACGAACTGCTTCAGCTGTTGATTGTTCCGCAATGTTCATAATAACAGGAATTTTACCATTGATCTCTTGAAGAGTAGTTGCTAAGAGTTTTTGTTTTTCTGAGGTTGAAATTGTGCTCGCTTCTCCTAAAGTGCCTCCAAGAATAATTCCATTAACACCTGCTTTTATCTGATGAGATAAATTGTGTTTAAAGGCATCTAAATCTAAATTTCCTTGTGAATTAAACTGGGTAGTAATTGCAGGCATAACTCCTTCCCATCTAAACTTTTTCATTTTAATTCCTTTTATAAGTTTTAATATCCCAATATAAGTTATTAAAAAAAGATTTATACATTGGATAATAACAAAGTCATTATAATATTATGAAAAAAAGAATTATTTCTGCCATTGGATTTGTAATCCTTACTCTAATTGGCCTAATTTATATATCAGATTACGACTACATTCTTAATGCAGTCTCAAAAATATACTTCAAGGGACACACTACAGCATACTTAGATGATTACAAGCAATTTGAGAATAACATCCTTCCTCCATCTGAAAATCCTCAGGCATGGCCTAAACACAAAAAATATAATAGTATTAATTTATCTGAGGATCTAGAAAACTATCATAAAAAAACACAAACTGTGGCCTTCGTTCTGATCAAAAATGATAGCATTTATTTTGAAAAATACTATGATAATTATGGCCCTGATTCTAAGAGCAACTCATTTTCAATGGCTAAAAGTTATGTCTCTGCCCTTTTGGGGAAAGCAATTATGCAAGGACATATTAGAAGTTTAGATCAAATGGTTAAGGATTTTATCCCTGAATTAAAAGGCTCATATGCTGATAAGTTGACAATTGGGGATCTAGCAAGTATGGCTTCAGGCCAACTCTGGGACGAAGCATATTACTCTCCTGTTTCGGTAACAACTGCAGCTTACTTTGTTAACGATTTAGACAACTTAATATTAGGGCAACCGATTGATGAAATACCCGGTAAAAAATATATATATAAAAGTGGAACAACCCAACTACTTGGTATGGTAATATCAAAAGCCACCGGAAAAAATTTAACTGAATATCTTTATGAAACTCTATGGAATCCAATGGGTTTTGAATTCGAAGGTTATTGGCAAGTAGATAGTGCAGATAAAGGAGTTGAAAAGGCATACTGTTGTATTGCTTCTAATGCTAAAGATTTTGCACGTTTAGCAAAACTCTATAAAAATCACGGTAAATGGAATGGGAAGGTTCTTTTAGACTCAGCTTTTGTTTCAAAATCAACTAAACCACGTTTTCAAGAAAGCCCTGAATATGGATATAGTTGGTGGTTAAAAGAATATAAAGGACATAAAGTTTTTATGATGCGTGGTCACTTAGGCCAATATGTTATAACTTTTCCAGAAGAAGATCTGATTCTTGTGCGGTTAGGCCACAGCATAGGACCAAAAAAACCAATTAAAGATGAATTTACTGAAGATATTTACATCTATATGGATGCTGCTATAGAGCTTAATCCTAATCCTGAATGAATATTCTAAATTAAATAGTCCTAAAAAAATCTTGCTATAAAATTAGTATATTATTAAAAATAACTAATATATATTTAGCTCATGTCTAAAGAAAAAAAAACCCTAGTTAAGGTAGAAAATGCATCGTTATATATTGGTAAAAATAAGATTCTAAAAAATCTTTCATTTAAAATTTACACTAAAGAAATTGTTGCAATAGTTGGTGAATCTGGCAGTGGAAAATCAATGACTGCTTTAAGCTTAATTGGCCTTCAGCCAAAACAAGCTATAATTAATGCAACCCAAATGATTTTTGACAATCAAAATCTCATGACTTTTAATTCCAAAGATTGGCAAAAAAACCGAGGGAATACTCTTGGTATAGTTTTTCAGGAACCTCAGTCCAGTCTAAATCCTAGCATAAGATGCGGAAAACAACTCTTTGAAGTGCTTCAAATTCATCGACAATTAAAAATAAAACAGAAAGAAGAGCTAGTTAAACAATGCCTAAGAGATGTTCAATTGAATGATTATAAGCGTATTTTAAAATCATACCCTCATGAATTAAGTGGAGGCCAAAAACAGCGTGTTATGATTGCAATGGCATTACTATGTAATCCAAAGCTTTTGATCGCTGATGAACCGACTACTGCATTAGATGTGACTGTTCAAAAAGAAATTATGGAGTTGCTTAAATCTCTTCAAAAAAAATATGGAATGAGTATCTTATTCATTTCTCACAATCTTGCTATTGTAAAACAATTGGCAGATCGAGTTTTGGTTATGCATGAAGGACGTATTGTAGAATCAGAAAATTCAAACGTTTTATTTCAAAATCCAAAACATAATTACACTAAAGGATTAATGTTTGCACGTCCTCAAATTGGAGTTCGTTTAGAACGATTACCAACAATTAAAGACTACTCAAATAGCATGTTTAAACCTAAAAAAACTTCATTATCAAAAAGGTTAGAAAAACATAATGAAATTTATGCTCAAAAACCTTTAATTGAAATCAAAGATTTTGAGAAAAATTATTTTAATAATAATTGGTTTAGGGGGAAAAGTAGTTTGAAAGCTTTGCACCAAACTTCGTTTTCACTTTATCCAGGAGAAACTTTAGGTCTAGTGGGTGAATCGGGTTGTGGTAAATCAACTCTGGCTAAAACGCTAGTCTATTTAGATCCAGCTACATCGGGAGAATTTTTCTGGCAAGGAGTAAAAGTTGCTTTTAATAACAAAAATCATATTGACCAATTAAGAAAAGATGTTCAATTAATTTTTCAGGACCCTTATTCTGCATTACATCCATATAAAACTGTTGGAAGAGCTTTAGAAGAAGTCCTTTTTGTTCATTCATCAAAATCTAATATAGATTATTCGCGGAGAGTCATTGAGCTTTTATCAAAGGTTGGCTTAGATTCAGAATATAGAAATAGATATCCCCACGAACTTTCAGGTGGACAATGTCAACGAGTTGTTATCGCTAGAGCACTATCTGTGGAGCCAAAAGTTTTGATCTGTGATGAATCAGTAGCTGCTCTAGATATTTCTGTACAAGCTCAAGTTCTGAATCTTTTAAATGACCTTAAGCAAGACTTAGGCCTTAGTTATATTTTTATTTCACACGACTTAGCTGTGGTTAAATATATGTCAGATAGAATAATGGTGATGCAAAATGGGTCACTTGTAGAATTACAAGAAGCAGATAAACTTTATAAAAATCCGGAAAATGCTTACACAAAAAAATTGATTGATGCTATTCCTTAAATATATTAGGTTGAAGGATTTGGAATAGACTCATGAATAATATTAATTTCTTCAAGTATTTCATCACTAAGTTTAATAGACGCTGTTTCAATATTCTCTCTAAGTTGAGAAATACTTGTTGCCCCAATAATATTGCTGGTTACAAAAGGTCGATCGTTTACAAAAGCAAGGGATAATTGTGTCAGAGTTAACCCATTTTTTTCTGCTAAAGCATAATAAGCTTCAACAGCTTTTTTACAAGGGTCAGAACTATATCTATCATAATTTGGAAATAGAGTAAGCCTTGCATTTTCAGGTTTTTTTCCTCTACGATATTTTCCTGATAAAACCCCAAAGGCCAGAGGAGAATACGCCAAAAGTCCAAAGTCTTCTCGGTGACATATTTCAGAATTTCCCACTTCAAAAGTTCGGTTAAGGAGTGAATAAGGATTTTGAATAGTCCTTATCCTTGGGCGATCATTTTCAGAGGCACTAAGATATCGCATAGTTCCCCATGGTGTCTCATTAGATATGCCGATGTAGCGAATATTTCCTTTTTTGATATGTTCTTTAAGAGCATCTAAAATAACCTCAAAATTTTCCTCCCAAACCTCTCCAGTTTTATAATTATAGCCCCTTTTTCCAAAGAAATTTGTATTTCGTTCTGGCCAATGTATTTGGTAGAGATCCATGTAGTCTGTTTGTAGACGCTTCAAATTATTTTCTACAGCATTATCGATAGATTTTTTAGAATAGCTTTTATCTTTTCTAATATGCTGAGTGAAAGATGACGGTCCTGCAATTTTGGAAGCTAAAATGATCTTCGATCGATTTCCACTTTTTTTAAACCAACTTCCTATAAATCTTTCGGTATCTCCTTGCTCATTTTCTCTTGGCGGAATAGGATATAGCTCGGCAGTATCAAAAAAGTTTACCCCGTGTTCTAAAGCAAAATTCATTTGATTGTGGCCCTCAATTTCTGTGTTCTGCCTTCCCCATGTCATGGTACCTAAACATATCTTGCTAACCTTTATATCGGTTCCAGGTAATAAATTATACTCCATCTTTAATTATTTATTTCTAAAAGTTTAGTTATTTCTTCAAGTGAAGGACTAAGTATAACTTCAATCCTCCTGTTAGACGCACGTCCCTCCTTAGAACTGTTAGGAGCTATAGGTAAATATTCACTCCGTCCAGCTGCAGTAAGGTTTTGGGGTAAAATTTGATTGTTTTTTAGTAGTATTTTAACAACTGCAGTCGCTCTTTTAGTGGATAGATCCCAATTTGATTCTACATCTCCTATTGAAGTAAATGGAACATTATCTGTATGCCCTTCAATTAATATGGAGATATCAGGATTTTTTTCCAGTACTCTTGAAAGTTGGGTAAGGGCCTTTTTACCTTCCATTTCAATGTCCCATTTTCCAGACTTAAATAAAAGTTTATTTTCCATAGAAATATAAACTTTTCCATTACGCTGTTTGACAGTAAGACCTTTTCCTTCGAAATTCAATAGGGCATCTGAAAGACTTTCCTTTAGCTGATTCAAAGAAGTCTTTTGTTCATTAATCATTTTCTCTAACTCATTTACTCGATCTAATCGAGATTGAAGTTCTGTTTCTTTGATCGCTATTT
>JBJKWV010000034.1:0-17941 GCA_045561915.1 Flavobacteriaceae bacterium | reverse complement strand
ATATGATATCACTTTTAACACCTTCCAATTGTGTAGACTGTCCATTAACACGATAAAACTTATCTGTTGTAACTTTAAGTGCACCAAGGTCTCCATAAGTCCCTCCTGAAATCATTCGATTGAGGTCTACAATATTTTGAACAGTTCCTTTTCCAAAGGTTTGCTTGCTGCCCAAAACAATTGCTCTTTTATAATCTTGAAGAGCTGCAGCAATAATTTCTGAAGCTGAGGCGGAAAATTCATTAACCAAAACCACGACGGGTCCTTCCCAAATAACCGACGGATCAATATCCTTCAATACCTCTTTTCTTCCCCCAGTACTTTTTACCTGAACAACAGGGCCATCTTTAATAAAATATCCCGTCATATCAACAACTGTTTTTAATGATCCACCTCCATTATTTCTTAAATCCAAAATAATCCCTTTAACATTTTTTTTGTTTTAGTTGCTCCAATTCTTTTTTCACATCAGTTGCTGCGTTCCTTTTATTATAATCTTCAAAAGAAACATAAAATTTTGGGAGCTCTATTAGTCCATAATCCCCTGTTTCATCTTTTATTAGTGTTGACTTGACATAAGTTTCTTCAAGCTCAACAATATCTCTTGTAATGGCCACCTCCTCTATATTTCCTTCTACTCGTTTTATAGTCAAAAATACTTGTGATCCTTTAGGGCCTTTTATAAGTTTAACTGCATCATCAAGAACCATCCCAGAAATATCTATCGCCTCTTGATCGTCTTGTTGTCTGACTTTCAAAATAGCGTCACCTACCTCTAATAAATTCTCTCTCCAAACAGGTCCCCCAGAAATAATTTCAACTATTTTAACTTGTTGATTGCGTTTACTCAATCGTGCACCAATCCCTTCAAATTTACCTGAAATTGACATGTCAAAGCGATCTTTGTCTCTAGGAGCAAAGTAGTAGGTGTGTGGATCGAACTGAATAACAATAGAATTTATATAAATAGAGAACCAATCCTTACGTTTAAGATCGTTATAGTTTTCAAAAAAATAATTCATGTTTTCAAGAATATCTTCACGAGCAATTTTCTCTAGCTCATCATCTGGAATCATTTGATAATTTCCATCTTGATTTTTCTTTTGAATTTCCTCATCTTTCTTTGCTGTAAAAGTTTCTAAAGTACTTAGCTTAAAGCGCTTTCGCCAAATGGATTTTAGTTCAATAATGTTATTAGTGTAAGGTGTCTCTTCATAATTCAAATCAATTTCTTCCTTTATAGAGAAATTGAAAGGTTTTTCAAGTAATTCTTTGTAAAAACTCTCTACCTGTTTCATACGTTGCATGAGCCTAGAATAGGTTAGGGTAAAGAAATTTATTTCATTGGTTTTTAATTCATCGTCAATTTTAAAGCGATAAGACTCAAAACTTTTAATATCAGAGTTAAGGAAAAATCGATGCTGCCCATCAATATTTTCCAAATAATTACTGAAAACATTTTCAGAAAATTCATCATTAAAATCCTTAGGGTCATAATGCCCTCTATCCAAAACGTATGAGATAATCTCTAATAAAAGTTTGTCTTTTTTTGGATCATCATTATTTAGGGTGTAACCAAATACAAGTCCAGTGATCAAAATAAATGGTAAGATCCAAATATAATTCCGCATTGTAGTATTGTTATTTTTCAAATTAATAGCCTCTAAATATAAGCATATTATAAAACAGTTTTGTTAATATTGTTTTAAAAGAAACCGCTTTAAGATTTCTTACTTTAGCAAATAAGCAAAATTTATGAAAATAAAGCCACTAATTTTAGTTGTTAACGACGATGGGATAACAGCACCAGGTTTACGCATGTTAATTGAAATAATGAATGAAATTGGAGAAGTTGTAGTTGTTGCTCCAGATTCACCACAGTCAGCTATGGGTCACGCTATTACTATAAATTCAACTCTACATTGCCAAAAAATCAATATAACAAAAGGTCCTCAATTGGAATATAGTTGTTCGGGTACCCCTGCAGATTGTGTTAAGCTAGCTGTAAATGAACTTTTAGACCGTAAACCAGATCTTTGTGTCTCTGGAATTAACCACGGTTCTAATTCTTCAATTAATGTTATATATTCTGGAACAATGAGTGCGGCTATAGAAGCTGGTATAGAAGGGGTTCCTGCTATCGGATTTTCCCTATTGGACTTTAGTTGGGATGCAAATTTTCACCCTTTAAAAAGATTTATTAAAAAAATTACAACGATGGCATTAAAAAATGGTATCCCAAAGGGTGTTGTTCTTAATGTTAATTTCCCTAAACTTAAAGAAAAGGAAATCAAGGGTGTCAAAATTTGTCGACAGGCCAAAGCTTATTGGGTAGAGGATTTTGATAAAAGAATCAATCCCATAGGAAAAGAATACTATTGGTTAACTGGAACTTTCGTAAATGAAGACAATGAAGAGGATACTGACGAATGGGCTCTAAAAAATGGATATGTTTCTGTTGTTCCAACACAATTTGATTTGACTGCTCATCAAAGTATTAGATATTTTAATAAATGGAATTTATAAAAAGTAAATACTTTTATTTTGGAATTATATCAGGCCTACTTTGGACTAGTTTTGGGGTATTAATGCTGCTATTTTTCCTTTCTAATGACACTTTGGAAAACAGCCTGCTGAGTCTTTTCAATCAAAAAAAGCTTGGAGGATTGATCTCTATATCAGCTTTAATAAATCTTCCAGTGTTCTTTATTGCACTCAATAAAAATAAGTTTGCTTTTGCCTCAGGCCTTGTAGCAATTTCTTTGATTTTAGTTATGTTGATTGCTTTTTTAAAACTAAATAATTAAAATAATTCAAGCACTGTGAAGTATTATCTTATTTCAGGGGAAGCCTCAGGCGATCTTCAATGCTCCCAACTAATTCATGCTTTAAAAAAATTAGACCCAAAGGGAGATTTTAGAGCTTGGGGTGGTGATTTAATGCGAAAAGAAGGTGCTGTTTTGGTAAAGCATTATCGAGAATTAGCCTTAATGGGTTTTTGGGAAGTATTATCTCATCTTCCTGCAATTTTAAGAAACATATCATTTTGTAAAAAAGACATCTTAAGATATATGCCAGATGTAATAATTTATGTGGATTATCCTGGTTTCAATTTAAGGATAGCCAAATGGGCAAAAAATAAGGGTTTTAAAAATCACTATTATATAAGCCCTCAAGTATGGGCCTGGAAAGAAAACAGGATAAAACAAATGAAAGCAACTTTAGACAGTCTTTATGTAATACTTCCCTTTGAAAAAAAACTATTTTGAACAAAAACATAATTTCCCAGTTCATTACGTAGGTCATCCGCTTATGGATCAATTATCAAAATATTCTAGAGATCCAAAATTTTGTGAAAAAAATAATTTAACCCCTAAAAAACCAATTATTGCTTTACTTCCTGGAAGTCGACTCCAAGAAATTAGAAAAATGCTCCCTATATTTAATAAAATTGCTTCCAAATTTAAGAAATTTCAATTTGTAGTTGCTGGTGCACCTGGAATTGATCCAAAACAATATAGTCAATTTATGAAATCTAATTCCTTAAATTTTGTCCATAATAAAACCTATCAGCTTTTGCTTAACAGTTGTGCCGCTTTGGTTACAAGTGGCACTGCTACTTTAGAAACTGCTCTGCTAAATATCCCTCAGTTAGTTTGCTATAAATGTAGTCCAATAACTTATTGGATTGGAAAAAAGGTAGTCAAACTCAAATATATTTCCTTAGTGAACTTGATTCTTGAAAAAGAAGCTGTAATTGAACTCATTCAAAATGATTGCACCTATGAAAAATTAGTTGTTGAATTAGAAACCCTTCTCCAAAAAAACTCATTGAAAAAAATGAATCAAAATTATATTACACTAAAAGAAAAGATCGGAGGAAGCGGTGCAAGCGAAAAAACTGCCAAATTAATTTTTGATTCTATAAGAAATAATAATTTTAAAAATTAACCTCTGAAACGTGGAACAAAATTTTTTCTATAATTTTCAAAGTCTTCAGGTTTTGAAAATATCTGATAGTCCCCTTGTTTTATCATTTTTAAAAAGAGTTCTATTTGCTTTGGTTTTTGATATCCAACTAAAGGCATTATTGGATCACCATTTTCACTAAAAAAGACCATGGTTGGATAGCCCTTTACACCAAGAAATTGTGTAAACTGATGGGTGGTGTTTCTCCCTTTTCGATTGGGATCAAAGTTTGGGTTGGTAAAAGTTTGATCATAATATTTTATTTCTTCAACACCTTCAGCATTAAACTTAACTGCATAATAATTTTCAATTATGTATCTAGAAACATCAGGGTTTTGAAAGGTGTTTTTATCCAACAATTTACAAGGTCCACACCACTCGGTATATACATCCATGAAAATTTTCTTAGGCTCTTTTTTTTGGGCTTCTTGAGCTTCAGAAAATGACATCCACTGTATCTTTTGAGCCAATATTAAATTGGAATTAAATATTAATGCTAGGGTAATAAAAAAATAAGGTTTCATATCTGACTTGAGATTTAATTTATTACAAGTTTTTGAATATAAAGTTAGTCATTTTGGTATAGAGATGTTTTTGGGTATTCCCCCCTGAAATACTGTGATTTTTATCAGGATATATCATCCAATCAAACTGTTTATCAGCTTGAATCAATGCATCTACCATTCGCATAGTGTTTTGAACATGAACATTATCATCTCCAGAGCCATGGATAATTAAAAAATTCCCTTTCAGTTGGTCTGCGTAATTTAGGGGAGAATTTAAATCATAACCTTCTGGATTTTCCTGAGGGGTTCTCATAAAACGTTCTGTATAAATCGTATCATAAAAGCGCCAATTTGTTACAGGAGCAACAGCTATAGCAAATGAAAAAATACCTCCCCCTGTCAACAAACAATGTGCTGCCATGTGGCCTCCAAAACTCCAACCCCAAATTCCAATTCGTTTTTTGTCTATAAAAGGTAATTCTCCTAAAGTTCTAGCTACACTAATCTGATCTATAGATTCATATTTAACCAAATTTAAATAGGTAGACTTTTTGAATTTTGAGCCTTTAAAGCCTGTGCCCCTTCCATCAACACATGCGATTATGTACCCCTTGTTGGCGAGGTCTTTGTGCCATAGTGTTCGATAATCCCCCCACCTGTTTGAGACTTGCTGAGAACCAGGTCCCGAGTATTGAAACATTAAGAGTGGATATTTTTTTTCAGGATCAAAATCCACTGGTTTAATCATCCACATGTTTAAATCTGAACCATTTATTTGAATTGTTGAAAATTCTTTTTTTGGAAGATTATATGATTCAAGATTTTCAATCAATGTATTGTTTTCTTTTAATTGGCGAATTGCTTTGTTTTTTCGTGTTTCATAGAGCGTATAAATTGGGGGAGTTAATTCATCAGAGTAGGAATGTATATAATATTTGCTATTAGTGCTAAATGTAGCGCCGTTAAATCCCCTAGTGGTGTGAAGGGTTCGTTTACCTTTTCCAGAAATTTTAATTGCAAAAATACCCCTTTCAGTGCTGCTCCCTTCAACAGATTGGTAATAAATCTCTTTGCTCTTAGAATTATATTTATAAATAGCTGTAACCTCCCAATCTCCACTTGTAACTTGATTGACAAATTTTCCATTTATATCAAAATGGTAAATATGCTTATATCCATCCCTTTCGCTTGTCCATAAAAAACCTTCATCCCCTATAAATGTAAGATCATCACTTATATTTACATAGGCTTCATCTAGTTCATTCAATATGAGTTGAAGTTTCTTTTTTTGGATATCCCATCTCCATATTTTTAAATCATTTTGATGCCTATTTATAGTTTGAATTATCAAACTATTTTTACCCCCTGTGAATTGAATTCTTGGTATATAATAAGGAGCTTGATCACCAAAATCAATTTTTCCTTTTGTTTGAGAAAATATATTGTATACAATAAGATCAATTTTAGAATTTTCCTCTCCTGCTTTTGGATATCGAAACATATATGGAAAAGGATAAGTTTGATTACCATAGATATCCATAGAAAAAATAGGAACATTAGATTCATCAAATCGCATGTAAACAATATTATTTGAATCTTTACTCCAATCAAAAGCACGAACAAAACCAAACTCTTCCTCATAAACCCAATCTGTAATTCCATTAAGAATTTGATAGCTACCATCAAAAGTTATCTGAGTTACGCTATCAAGATCTAAGTTTTTTACAAAAAGGTTTCTTCTGTAAACGTATGCTACTTTTGTACCATCTGGTGAAAAATATGGCTCTTGAACTTTCTGTTCATTAAGCTTTTTAAGAGATTTTGTTTCAATATTATAAATCCAATAAATTGCTTGCTTAGATCTTCTGTAAATCTTATCAGCATAAGTCTCAAGAAGGATTTTTTGTTCATCTTTTGAAAAGGTATAACCAGAGAATTTAATTTTTTTAGGAAATTGGTTTGAATCAAATAATATTTCTCGCTCTAGTGAACTAGAATAAGCATAAGAAACTAAAAGATTAGTGTTTGAAAGCTCATCCTGTTCAATGACTGTATAACTTAAACCATTTTTCATTGAACGGATGGCTTCAAGTTTTTGAGGTTCGTAATTGCCTCCAATCAATTCACTTAAATCAAATGAGAGATCCTGTGCATTAGCTAAAGTGCAAAAAAATAAAGTTATGTAAACATAAAAATAGGTTAGCTGTAAATTTATTCTCAATGCACAATAAAGATTAAGTTTAGTATTTAATTTAAGTAGATTCATTTTATAGACTTTTTTTGCGAAAGCCAATTTAGCAAAAATGCAATAACCATTATTTTAGATAGCCTCCAAATTCTCTATATTTATAAAAAAAAACATGAGTAAAAAAAATCGAAGGTTTTTCCAAATTAACAAAATCGGAAAAAATAGATTGGATTACTAAAACTCACTTTAAAAATCCTAATCAAGCGAGAAAGCAACTTGAATCTTATTGGAATTTAGATTCAAACGTCCAAATACAACATGATGAATTTATTGAAAATACACTTTCAAACTTCTATTTACCTTTAGGTATTGCCCCTAATTTTTTAATAAACGGATCAATCTACACAATCCCAATGGTAACTGAAGAAAGCTCAGTGGTAGCTGCAGCTGCAAATTCTGCAAAGTTTTGGAGTGTCAGAGGGGGATTTAAAACAGAAGTGATAAATACATTAAAAATTGGACAAATACATTTCTTTTTTGAAGGAAATACAAAAGAATTAATAACTTTTTTTAATCGTAGAAAATCAGATTTACTTAAATCTGCTTCGCCGATAACAAAAAATATGCAAACCCGAGGAGGAGGAATTGTAAGTATAGATCTAATTGATAAAGGCGATGTATTATTAAATTACTATCAATTACATTTAGGTTTTAAAACAGCAGATGCTATGGGAGCTAATTTTATCAATTCATGTTTAGAATATGTGGCTAAATATCTAATTCAATTTGCTAAAGAAGACAAACTTATAAATGGAAAAATAAATCCTATTGATGTTGTAATGAGTATTCTCTCTAATTATGTGCCAGAATGTTTAGTAAGTGCGAAAATTAGTTGTCCCTTAAATGATTTTAATCTTGAAAATGGTAGTAAAAAGGGTAGATATTTTGCAAATCGTCTAATACAAGCAGTTGATATAGCAAAGTGTGAAACTTATAGAGCAGTAACACATAACAAAGGTATCATGAATGGTATCGATGCAATAGTCATTGCAACCGGAAATGATTTTAGAGCCGTTGAAGCTGGGGTACACGCCTATGCCGCTCGCTCGGGTCAATATAGGTCTCTTAGCGATGCATATATCATAGAAGATAAGTTTGTTATGGAACTTTCCATTCCTCTTGCACTTGGTACAGTAGGAGGATTAACAAAATTGCATCCGATGGTGGCCTGGTGTATGGATTTGCTAGGAAATCCTTCAGCTCAAAAGTTAATGGAAATTGTAGCTGTAACTGGTTTGGCTCAAAATTTTGCTGCACTAAGATCACTTATAACGACAGGTATTCAAAAAGGTCACATGAAGATGCATCTTTTAAATATACTAAGTCAATTTAATGCAAGCAAAAATCAAAAAATAGCAGCTATAAAACATTTTACTTCACGACAAGTCACTGTTCAAGCAGTGAAAGATTTTTTGAAAAAAAATAAATTTTAAATGCCCTCTTTTTATAGCCATGGTAAACTATTAATTACTGCAGAATATGCAGTACTTGCTGGAGCTAAAGCATTAGCTATTCCATGTAAAAAAGGGCACCATTTAAACTTCCAATCAGAAAATAAATCTAAAGAACTTTCATGGAATAGTTATGATTTTGAGGGACAAAAGTGGTTTGAAGTTGATTTTCATTTACCATCGCTTGAGATTATGAAATGTTCAGATCAAAATACTGCCAAAAGACTTCAAGAAATTTTGATTTTTGCTACTAAAGAAAACCCTTTTTTTTTATTAGAGGGAGGAAAAGTCAAAACCTATCTTGAATTTAATAATCTTTGGGGTTTAGGTAGCTCCTCTACTTTAATCGTAAATATTGCCTCATGGGCTAAAATTAATCCCTACAAATTATTAAATTCAAGCTTTGGAGGAAGTGGTTATGATGTTGCCTGTGGGCTCGCTGATGGCCCAATTTTCTATTCAAAAAAACAAAGTAATCCCAAAGTAGAATCTATTTCTTTATCACCTATATTTTTTGAAAAATTATATTTTGTTTATTTAAATCAAAAAGCAGATAGTCAAAAAGCTGTTCATGATTTTGATTTAAATAAAGTGAATACTAGAATTATTAAAAAACTTGATAATCTGACTGAGGAAATGTCATCAACTTATGATATCAATAAATTTAAAAATGCAATGGAAGAGCACGAAAAAATAATTGGGAGTATGATAAAAAAACGCCCTGTTAAAGATGTATTATTTTCGAATTTTACTGGAAGTATAAAAAGTTTAGGAGCTTGGGGGGGGGATTTTATTTTAGTTACTGAAAATGAAGATAGAGATACAGAAAAATATTTTAAGAAGATGGGTTACAATACTGTAATACCATGGAAGGAAATGAGCTTGGTACGCTAAGATTTTATTTAGTAATATAGAGTCCTATTGTCATCGATTTCAGCAACCGATTCAAGCGCAGCATATACACTTTCCATCATTTGGATACTTGTATCTTGGCGAATCTTTTCAGCATAAGATAGGTAGTCTTCCAAGTCATCAACAATGTTTTTTTTCTTTAGTAATATTTTATAAACTCCTTTCTCGCCAATTATTAATTGTGATTCTTCGTCAGGTTTTAAAGAAAATGCAACTCCTAATATGGTGGGCTCATTACCTGCTCCAACTATTGTTGGGTTTTTCTGATTTACCGCTGAGGCTGATTCAATTGATAATTTATCGTTTTCAGCCAAAGCTTGAATGGTGAGTTTGTCGGCATATTGATTTTTAATAAGAGTACCCTTTTTTTCTCTAATTATTATTTGTCGAACTTCTTCGCCAACTTGTTCAATAGATGCTAAACCTTCTTTTAATTTATCCGTGAGTTGAACAACAACATATCCACCTCTACTTAAAGAAAACCTCTTTATATCTCCTATTTTCGTGTCTTTTTCAAAGGCCCACCTAACAATATTTCTTTGTTGAGTTAAGCCAGGTAGATTTTCTTCTAAGCTTTTTATTTGTTTGACTGGACGTACACTATAGCCATTTCGTTCAGCAATTATATTAAATTCATTTTTTTCTCTAGCACTATCCATTTCAAACTGAGTGGCCTTTCTAAAAATTTCATTAGATGTTTTATCGGATGGTAATGCTTCCGCAACTACATCAGCAATTAATGCTAAATCATCTTTATCTGTAATTCTAATAACATGAAATCCGAATTCAGTTTCAACAAGACCTACTTTTCCAACTCTATTATTATTAACAAAATTGAAAAATTCTACTGCCATTTCTCCTTCTTTAAAAAACCCTAGATCTCCACCACGATTTTTTGTTGGACCATCTGAATTTTCTCTTGCAAGTTCTGCGAAATTTGTTGATGCTCTCTTAGCTTCTCGAAGGATTCGATTCGCCTTACGTTTAGCTTCATTCTTGGTTAAAGTTACACCAGATGGTGAACGGGTTGCACCTTTATATGCAACTAGTATATGGCTAGCCCTTAATGATGAATTCTTTTTTCGATCCAAAAGTCTTGAGATTTTAAAAGAATTTCTATCTCGGTAGGGACCAAAGACATCTCCTTCATTTAAGCCAAATAAAATGTCTGCATATTCATTATTATAAGCTCCTCGTGGTTTGTATACAGAATCAAAAGAAACTTCAGAATATTGATCTATAAAATCAGCTACAGTTTTGGTTTCTTTAAAACCTTCAATCGTATCAGTGAGTTTTGAAACATCGTTATAAGCAATTATTTGAGCTTTTAATCCTTCTAAACGTAATCTTATAGCCGCAATATCGTCTTCTGTAGGTATTTCATTAAAAGTTACATATTGGATATTTCTACTCTCGTCAAATTTATAATCTGCCTCGTTATCTTTAATATAATTTTTTATCTCAGCATCAGAAACTTTAATTAAGCTATCAGGAATAAATTCAAAAGGAATACGAACATAATCAATATTAACATTATCATTTTCAAAGTGGTAATTTGCCTTTGCTTCTGATTCAGTCATAACATTGCTTGCTTTTATTAAATCAAGATATATTCTCTGTTTTGCAATGCCAATTATACTATTTTCTTGAACCTTCCAATTATCATAAGCCGACGGATTTTCGATCTTCATCTGTGATATATAATCAGAAAAAATTCCAAAGTCAAAAAAGCCTGCTTCATTTTGAAAACTCGGATTATTTATAACTTGGTCATCAGAAGATATTATTTGTTCTAACTGATCTCTTCCTGCATCTATACCTAATTTTTTGAATTCTTGATCAAAAATTGTATTTTTTAAAGCTTGATTCCAGACTAAATTTACAGATTTTAAAGTAGAATAATTATATGTCCTTTGTGTTTGATCTACCATTTGTCGGAAAAAATCTACTCCTACCTCTTCATCATTTATGATTGCTATGGGATCGTTAGTCCCTGAATTAGAGGAGTTTCCATCGAAAACCCCAGAAATTACAAAAGCGAAAAGCGCCATTCCAATCACAAGTATTAAAAAAATGGAGCGTTGTCTAATTTTTCCTAAAATGGCCATAATTGCTTTTTTTGATAGTTTGCGAAATTAAGCTATTCCACTGAATAAAGAAAATGACTCGTGAAAAAGTAATGATATCAAAAATAAATTCATGCTAATTTAAACCTCATCAGATTGAGAAAGAATAATTTGTTCAATTTTTGTGGCTGAAACTTTTTTAATCTTTAATATGTATGGTGGAAGTTCAACTTTTTCATCTTGATTAGGAATTTGGCCTAAATTGTAAGCAACTAGGCCTCCTAATGTTTCGTAAAATTCACTTTCTGGAAGAGATAAATTATACTTTTGGTTTAAATAATCAACTTCCAATCTTGCAGAAAAATCAAAAGTGTTTTCATCTAGCTGTTTTTCTACATGATCTACAACATCATATTCATCCTCGATCTCTCCAAAAAGTTCTTCAACAATATCCTCTACTGTCACTATTCCTGAAATCCCCCCATATTCGTCAATTACTACAGAAATACTTTTGTGCTGGCGAGTCAAAAGTTTTAATACATCATTAATTAGCATGGTTTCAGGGACAAATGCTAAGGGGAGTAAAATATTTTTTAATGTTTTAGGGTTTTTCATCATATCAAAAACATGGACATATCCCAAAATTTGATCTATTGTTTCTTTAAAAACTGGAATTTTAGAGAAACCCGTTGAGATAAATAAAGTCCTAATTTCCTCAATTGGTGTGTCTTGATCTACAGCAACTACCTCAGCTCTTGGGACCATTGCTTCTTTTGTTTTTACTTCTGAAAAATCGAGTGCATTCTGAAAAATCTGGATTTCTGGATCAAGATTTTCTTTATCAAAACTAGATTCTAATTGTTCTTCGATGTAATTCCCTAATTCTATTTTTGAGAAAGAAAGTTGCACTTGATCTGAATCAGTTTTAAAAAATCTTTTTAAAGTGATATCAGTAAATTGAATAACTAAAAAAGTTATTGGATAAAAAATATAATAAAAAAAAGCCACTGGAATTGCAAAAATTTTGATTGCCAAATTAGCATAAAGCTGAAAAAAAACTTTTGGTAAAAATTCAGCGGTAATTAGAATTACTGCTGTAGAAATTAAAGTTTGGTAAAATACAACAACTAGGCTAGCTTCTCCAGATAAAATAGTCTCTGGAAAGAAAATCTGTAAAATTCGATCCCCAGCAAAGATTCCATAAATTACTAAAGCTATGTTATTTCCCAATAGCATGCATGCTATAAAGCGAGATGGATTTTGAGTAATACTTTTCAATACTTTAGAAGTAAAACTCCCTTGAAGCTTTTCGATTTCGAGATAAATTCTATTCGAAGACACAAAGGCTATTTCCATCCCTGAAAAAAAAGCAGAAAGGATTAAGCAAATAACAATTACAAAATCCGAAATTATCATTGAGAGGAGTTGTCTCGACGATTAAATTTTCTCCTGTAATGACGTCTAAAAAGAGCCATAAAAATGGATAAAATAGCAAAACCAAGAAAATATAGGGCTCGCTTATAATCCTGAGCCCACAAGTCAAACAACTTGTAAACTGAGATTACAGCGATAACGTAATATAATATTTCTGATATTTTATAACTTTTCATTTACTTATTAAGTATTATTTACTTTAATAATAAGCTATCCTGGGATTCAGAAACCGTAATGGTTCCAATTAAGTTTCCTGTTTGGAATTTAGTAAAATCTTTATTGGTATCCAATCGAATAGCATCGAAATTGTAATCCTTGTCTTGGTATGTAAATGCATTTTCAGTAAATAGCCATTCGTTTTCTGCATCCCAAAAAAGTTGATTAGTTTTTAAAACTGACCCTTCATAAGATTTCAATTCAACATCCCCTTTTAAGTCAATTAGTTTTGTATCATTATATAACAACCCATAATTAGCTAAAACTTCATTTTCATTCCCTGCATCATCATAAAAAATTACTCTAAGGCCATGTGGGAATTCTGAATATTTAAAATCTAAATTAGTATAATCAATATGAGAGGGAGCTGTTAAAATAGCTTGTATTTTAATAGAGTCTGTATATACCATTCTTATATTTTTTGCAGTTCCAATAGGATCTTGGCGATCTGCATTTATTTCCTTAAGAATTTTAGAATTGTCTTCGCAAGAAAAATGGAGTAGTGTAGAAAAAACTACAAATTTTAAAGTTATTTTTAATAAATTAAATTTCATTTAAAGTTTTGGGACGGTAACACTTCTGTTAATCCAGCAGTTGAATTTGATAACAGACCCCTCATTTCCTTCTGTAAAAATATCTGTTTTGCTTGGTGCCCTACCCGTGTAACTATCAATTGTTCTCTTTGCTATCTTTGATAAAGAATTATTAACACGTCCTGCCTTTCTTGCAAGATCAGCAGCCAACCAGTAAACAGCTCTTTTATTGAATTGAGAGTCTCCACATTCGTTGGCACTATCAGCATACATATTTGCTATTAAAAGATAAGCTCTGCCCATTGAGGGCTGAAAACCTAGCGCTTTATTGGCATAACTTCTAGCTTTCGACTTCCTCCCTGCATTCTTAAACTTATTAGCAATTTTTAATAGAATTTTTGCCTTTTTGTAAGTATCCGATTCAAGGGAAATAGACTCCTCATAATAACGAAGAGCTTCATCAGAATTTCCACTTTTATCATTTAGTAATCCTAGGTAATAAGCAGAATCTGCTGACGGGTCAAGAGTGTGTAATGCCTCAACAAGAGTTACAAAAAATGGGTCATCTGAACATTCTTTACTATCCATTCTACTTGCTGCTCTTTTTAACCAAATAGGGTCTGATTTAAACTCTCCAAAGTTTCTCTTATATAATGGTATTAAGTTTTCACACGTTGCTTCTTTAGCAATTATAGCATCTAAATTCGAGAGGAAAGTTCCAATTGCTTTTGAATTGATGTTATAGATTCTTTTTTGCCTTTGCTCTCTGCTCGTAAGTGGATTTCCTGCATCTTCTTTTTTAAGTATAATATCTAATTTCTTGGCAAGCTCAATAGTTTCAGTATCGAATTTTTCTGATACCTCCTCATATTTGTTTATGAGCATTTCCATGCTTACTTCTGTATCTCCTTTCTTATAACGTTCATATAAAGTCTTAAAATAATTGTAAAGAAACTTCGGATTAGTAAAGCTCTTAGGATCCTTTGTAAAAGCATCATTAAAAATAGAATATATTTCTTTTAAGTCCGCCATTTTGAAATCAAGCAATGCTTGAGCTTTTTTGCCCATAACATCGCCAACAGTACTCTTATTTTTGTTTTTTGGAAAATACTGAACCCACTCATTATAAAGCTGAATAAGATCTTTTTTAGAAGCTTCAATTTCTTCTGGAGAACCATTTTTTATTTTGTCTTTAATTATTCTCTCACCGTAAGTGTAGATTGCAACATTAATGTCTGGACAATTTACCCTAACCTTGGTCCATGGATCAACAGCAGAAGTATAATTTTTTACTTTTACATATTCAGCAAAAATTGATAAATCCTGCATACATGAATTTACATCTTGGGCTTTTAATTCCGGATTAAATAAAAGTCCTAGAAAAAATCCTAAAACACATACTTTTTTTCATTTTTTCAAATTTTAATTATATTTTCTTTTAATAAACCAAATATCATTCAGTGACATACCAACCCTAAGCGCAATTGCAGACTCTTTGATCAAGCCTAAATCTTTTCTTCCTCTTTGACTAATTTCTAGACCAACATTAACGTTTGAGTATCCTGCTAAGGGCAATCCTAAACCAAAAGATATTGCTTTTTCAGACAAAGGGGTGTTATTGATTATTGTGCTCATTTGTTCAGTTCGAAATCCAAATCTGTAAACAACCTTACTCCAGTAGTTTGTAAACGAAGAATAGTTTGGTATAAAGTATCCTCCAACAATCCATTTTTCTGAATTTCTATATGAAATATTTTCTCTTTTAAAAAATTCGTTTGCAAAGTTAGAAGATTTTATCAAATTATACTGTACCCCAAAAAACCATTTTTTGTTTTTACCATATCCCAAGCCAATTCTAGTCATTGAGGATAAATCCAAGTTTGTATTTTCTAAACCAGAAGAAGCCAAATCAATTCGAACAACATCAGTCAAAATTTCAGTTGATAAAGACTGAGTAGAGAAAATTCGGCTGTTCCTAGAATCTAATCCTACTGTAGGTTGGTAGGAATACATTCCTTGAAGTGTATGCTTTTTTTGAATTGGTATTTTCAATTGGCCAGAAAACTGAAAGCTAAGACCAGAAACACTAGATTCATTTGACATAAAAGTACCGTTATCAATACCTTCAAGAAATTGTCCTGTGCGATAAAATAAATTTCCAAAATTATAATTTACAGTTGACCCTATCGCAAAATAAGACGTTATAGGCAATCCTACAGAAAAATATGCTTGGTTTAATCCTCCGTTACCTTCATATCTATTGAAAGTTTGATTTTCTAACGATTCATTTGTGCCTTGAACACGATAACCTACAGAAGTTAAGGGTAGTAAGCCAAAACCAAAGCTAAACTTTCCTGTAGGTATACTCACTGAAATGTAATCTATAGATGCAATATCCGAATTTTGAGATTCATTTGAAGATGACAAATTATTGTTTGTATAATTAATCCCTATAGAATAAGTAGTAACTTTTGAAAAACCATAACTAGCTGGGTTGTTAAGATTGACATGAATTGAATCTGTAAAAACATCTAAACCACCCATATGTCTATTGGCCTGAGTACCATTGAAACTTCTTTCACCTAATCCTGAAGCAGAATATGGTGACGCAGCAGTATTCTGTGCAATTACGAATCCAGCTATTAAAAATAATATTACAAAAGTAAGTATCCGAGTCATTAATTTATATTGTTAACTAATAGGTAATTTAACCCTTTAGCCAAAAAATTAGGCTGCGCAAAGATGCTATTTTTAAATGGTTTTGGCAACCTTTCAGTATCTCCTCCTGTAAAAATGACAGTCAATGGATCGAATTTCTTTTCATATTTAGTTATTAACCCAATTATTTCAGAATTTATTCCTTCTGAAACACCTACATGCATTGCACTCTCAGTATTTGTTCCCAATAAATTAAAATTATTATCGGGTTCTAATGAAGGTAACATGCTTGAGAATTTATGCATTGCCTTATAGCGCATGTAATAACCTGGGCTTATTACTCCTCCATGATGCAAACCTTTTTTATCTAAAATATCATATGTAATACAGCTTCCTAGATCTATGACCAAAATATTTTTATTAGGATATTCAACTGCACAAGCAGATAATAATGCAATTCGATCAGATCCTAATTTTGATTTTGGCTCATAAATAGTCTTAAAAGGGATTTTTAGCTCAATAGAACAAAAAATAAAAGGCAATGGTGTTAATGCCCTTTTTAAATCTTTAGTAAAAGTGCCATTTACATCAGAAATAATGCAATTTTCAATTAAGGGATAGTCGCCCTTTATTCTTATTAGCTTGTTCCTCCACTCATCAATAAAAACAGTAAAGGACTCTTTTATCTGATCATTTTCAAATACATAGTACTTGATTTGGGTATTTCCAAGATCGATAACAAGTCTCATGCGGTTTTAATTTATCAGTAAAATTACAAAGAAATTAAGTTAAATGTTTTTGCGAAAAGCTAAAAGGCCGTTATATTTGCTTCTGCTTAAAGCGGGGTACCTTAGCTCAGTTGGTAGAGCAAAGGACTGAAAATCCTTGTGTCCCTGGTTCGATTCCTGGAGGTACCACAAAACCCTGTGATCTTAATATGCACAGGGTTTTTTAAATATTAATCCATTGTTGGTCTATCCAGAACATCTAATTGAAGTCCAATTTTTGAATTACCTGATGAAATTTTAATCACATCCTTATCTATTTTTTTGAATTCTTTAGAACTTTCATTGTAGTGATTAATTGCAGTACTTAATGTATTACCTAATTTTTCATGATAAGTTTTGTAAGCATTTAAATGATTTGATAGTTTTTCTACGTTATTTAAAACATCATTTATAGAATCTTCAATTTTCATGTTATTCAAAGCTTTATTAGTCACTTGAAGCATTGGAAATAAACTCATGGGAGAAACAATCATGACTTTTTTTTGATAAGCATAAGAAACCAAATCTTGTTGATTAATTTTTAGTGACCCTACTCTGCTATTTAATAAATCTTGGTAAAGTCCATCTGCGGGAATGAACATATATGCGTAGTCGACAGTCCCTTCATTTGGTCTAATATATTTTGCTGTTTCATCAATTCTATTTTTAATATCAGATTTGAATTTTTTCTCAAGAATATCTAATTCATCTTTATCGGACGATTCTATCATTTTATTGTAATTGTCTAGGGAAAATTTTGCATCAATTGGTATTATAAATTCGTTAACTTTTACAATTGCATCAACAGATTCGTTGTTTTTAAATGAATGCTGCATTTTAAAAAGTTCAGGGGGTAGTACGTTAGAAAGAAGGTTTTCTAGCTGAATTTCTCCAAAAATTCCTCTTTGTTTTTGATTACCAAGAATTTTCTCAAGGGTTTTCATTTGATTCGCAAAGGTTAAAACCTTTTCGTTTGTTCCTTTAATTTTTTCTAGCTCAGAGGTTACATCTTTCATAACTTGATCAGATTGTTTAAATCGAATTGACATATTTTCAGAAGATGATTTAGTGAAACTATGCATTTGCTTATTAATCTCATTTAATCTTGATTCAATATCCTCTCTACTTTCTTTTGAGTTTTTATAAATTTCTTTTCTTACTTCTTGGATTTGGTTTGTTAA
>JBJKWV010000033.1:0-18518 GCA_045561915.1 Flavobacteriaceae bacterium | reverse complement strand
CTCAAAGAGCAATGGGACTATATTTTTTATACTGGAAGTACAGAAGTTGGAAGAATTGTTGCCAAAGCAGCAGCAGAATATTTGACACCAATAACACTAGAACTCGGAGGAAAGAGCCCATGTATTGTTGATGGAACTTCTCCATTAAAAATAACTGCAAGAAGAATTGTTTGGGGTAAATTTTTAAATTGTGGACAAACCTGTATTGCTCCAGATTATGTGCTTGTAAAATCAGAATTTAAAGCTAAACTAATTGCTGCCATAATTGAAGAAATTGAAAAAGCTTTTGGGAAAAATGCTCAAAAATCAAAAGATTACGGGCGAATAATTCATGAAAAACATTTTAAAAAATTAGAATCTGATCTTAAAAAACAAAAAATTATTTATGGTGGGTCTACAGATAAAAAAGAACTCTATTTTGGACCTACAGTTGTTGACAACCCCTCAATGAACAGCAGTTTAATAAAAGAGGAAATTTTTGGTCCTATCTTACCTATACTTATTTATGATTCTTTGGATGAAATTGATAATGTATTAACTAAATTAAAAAATCCTTTAGCTTTTTATGTTTTTAGCTATGATAAAAAGTTTATTAATAAATTAATACAAAACTATTCTTTTGGTGGAGCAGTTATTAACGATGCTCTAGTCCATTTTGCAAACCCTAAACTTCCATTTGGTGGGATTGGAAATAGTGGCTTGGGTGCTTACCATGGTAAATTTAGCTTTGACTTATTTACCCATTCGAAACCTGTTGTAAAAAGGTCATTCTGGCTAGATATTCCTCAAAGATACGCACCATATCCAAAATCAATTTCGCTACTTAAGAAAATTTTAAAAAAGATTTAGATATGAAAGAAAAAACAGTTAGTCAGGCAATACATTTTAGACGTTCGGTAAGAATTTTCGATGATGAAAAATCAATTGAAAGTAATCTAGTAAAAGAATGTATCAAACAAGCTAGCTTTGCCCCATCAAGCAGCAATCTTCAACTTTGGGAATTTTATCATATACAATCAAAGGACTTCTTGAAAAATGTTGCTGAGGCTTGTTATAATCAACCTGCAGCAATTAATGCTCAAGAATTGGTTATTCCTGTTGTAAGAATAGATCTTTGGCCCAAACGTATCCAATCTAATGTAGATTTTATAAAAAATTCTAACAAAGATAAGGACAAGAAAAAAATTAAAGGAGCACTAGATTACTATCAAAAAATTATTCCAAAGCTTTATAAGGGAACTCAACCTTTGAGGGGATTTCTTCACTATATAAAAGCTAGTTGGGAAGGTTTAAAAAAAGTAACATATAGAGAGGTAAAATCGGGAGATATTAGAGTTGTAGGTCACAAAAGTACAGCCCTGGCAGCACAAAATTTTATGGTTAGTATGGCTGCTTTAGGTTACGATACTTGTCCTATGGAAGGATTTGATTCTGTTCGATTAAAAGCATTATTAAAACTTCCAAAAAAAGCAGAGATCAGCATGGTGATTGCTTGTGGAATTAGAAAAGAAGGAGGTCTTTATGGGGATCGTTTCAGAATTCCATTTGAAGAAGTATATTTTAAAAAATAATATTTGAAATTAAATCTATTCTTAGATTCAAGAATTTTAAATTAAAATACTAATTCTAGAATTCAATGTATTTTGCATTTACAGTAGAAGGATTATTTTCTAAACCAGTTTTCAACCAGTTGTAAAAATTCTCTTTATCAGTATATTGGATTGGAGAATTTAAAAGTTCTCCATTGGGTGTAATTTGGACATAAAAAGGCTGCGAAGCAGTATTAAAATTAATTGTTTGAAAAGTGGCCCACTTTTTTCCAACAGTATTAATTTTTTTAATTCGACCGTTTGGATATTGAAAATCAAACTGATCTTCTTTTTCTAATAATTTTCTGTCATCAACATATAATGATACAATAATGTATTCTTCTTTCAAAAAATTATAAACATCAGGGTCAGACCAAACATTTTCTTCCATTTTACGGCAATTAACACAGGCCCATCCAGTAAAGTCCAGCAATATGATTTTCCCTTTTGAAGAAGCAACTTCTTTTCCTTTTTTATAATCCTTGTAACATTCTAAACCAAGAGGACAATCTGAATCCTGACTTCTAAAACTATAAAATTCAGGGGGAGGAAAGCCACTTAAAAGTTTTAGAGTGTTATTAGTAGACACTAAACCAAAAAATAAATAAAAAGTAAATGAAAGAGAAAGACCCCCAATCAAATAACGGGTTTTTGATAAAGGCTGTTTTACTTCGTTTGGAAAACGAAATATTCCAAATAAATAAAGAGTTAAACTTAAAGTTAATAAAGTCCATATCCCAATAAAAACTTCTCGCTTCAAAAGACCAAAGTGTGCTACTAAATCGGCGTTTGATAAAAATTTCAATGCCAAAGCTAATTCTAAAAATCCTAAGATTACTTTAATGGTGGTCATCCAATTTCCAGATTTAGGTAATGCTTTTAGGGTGTTAGGAAATAAAGCAAATAAGCCGAAGGGCATACCTAAAGCAATTCCAAAACCTAGCATGCCGATAGACAATTGAGTAGCTCCCCCATCAGCAGTTAGTGAGCCTGCAAGTAAAGACCCTAAAATTGGCCCTGTACAAGAAAAAGAAACTATTGCCAGTGTAAGCGCCATAAAAAATACACCTATTACACCACTACTTATTGAGGCCTTGTCGCTTTTATCTGCCCATTGAACGGGTAAAGTAAGGTCATAAAATCCAAAAAAGGAAAGAGCAAAAAATACAAATACAACAAAAAATATAAGATTCAAAAATACATTTGTAGAGATAGTATTAAGTATTTCAGGATCTAGTGAGTCTAGAAAATGAAATGGTAAGCTCAAAACAACGTAGATGAAAATTATAAAAAAAGTATACATCAAAGCACTAAAAATGCCCTGAGAAGAAGATGTAGATTTTTTTAGAAAAAATGAAACTGTAAGGGGGATCATTGGAAAAACACAAGGAGTTAACAAAGCCAATAATCCTCCAATAAATCCAAGTATAAAGATGTTTAAAAAAGAGTAAGTACCTTCTTTTGTATTCTGATTATTTAAAAATTCTGATTGGGTAAATTCTAAACGAAGTTCTTTCGCAAGTTTTTTACTTTTCTCATTGATTTTTTTATAATCAGCTAATTCTGTCCCATCTAAAGCAATAACGAAATTTTCTGTCCTGAAAATACACAATGCATCATCACATGCCTGATAATTCAATTCAACTTCAATTTGACTCAGTTTTGTATTTAAGAGTTCAATTTCCTGAGTAAATATTGCCCGATCACTAAAATAGGTTAGATCCATATCAAAGAATTTGTCATAACTGACAATTGCTTGGCTTTCTTTGGTTGGACCTATTGTTTTAAAAAATACATTTTCATTAAAGATAAATTCGGTGGGTATAGCTCCATCAGGGTCAGAAAATTGGGAATATAAATGCCATTTAGGTGCAATTTCAGCTTTAAAAGTCAAAGCATAAGTATCCTTTTTAATGTTTTTAATTGAAGTTTTCCATTCGACAGGTTCTTCTATTTGAGCATTAAGCATCAAGGTCCATAAAAACAAAAACAAAACTTTGTTCATACTCTTAACCGCATTAAAATTTTATTTTTCGTATCTGAATTAGCTGTAAAACGACGATCACATCTCCTTCCCACAACCCACACTATTTCGTCTTCAGAGCACAATAACCATTGCTGTTCTTTTTCTAAAAGGGAATATTTTTCATCCTTGAAAAATTTACTTAACAATTTTTTACCCATCATTCCTTGGGGATAAAAATAATCACCTTTCTTATACTTTCTTATGTGCAATGGATTTTTTAATAAGTCTTTGTCTAAGAATGCTTCGTTAGACATCCAATTATCTTTAGATGTTAAATTTTTGGTTTTCATTTGTAAATCAAATGGGAGTCGATGATTGTTTTTATTAATATCAATTGTTATTGAATATTTTTTTTCCTTGGTTAAAGGAGTAAGTAAAAATTCGTCTCTATTTCGAATCAAACGATGTGAAGAGCTTGTTATTAATTTTCCACTAATAGAATTAAGTAATTTTTCAACCTCTTTCTCATCAAAACCAAAAGGTGAAAATAGATGAAATAAACAAAAATTTAATGGTTTTTGCTGTTTTAAAAGTTCTATGTTTATATGAATAGTTTTAGCATCATATTTAAAAATTTGTTCCTTTATTCTATTAAACTGAATATTTATAAATTCTTCTGTTTTTGAAAGATTATGTAGAGTAGTTTGGAAGTTTTCAATAGTATTTGGCTTAATTTGCTCAAGTGGAGATATAACTTGGTTTCTTATTCTGTTTCGTAAATACTCGTTTTTGGAATTAGAATTGTCTTCTCGCCATTTAATTTTATTTTTATTAGCATAAATTAAAATCTCTTTTTTAGAAATGTTTTGAAGTGGTCTAGCAATTTTTTCAGTTTGAAGTATACCCAGTAGCCCTGAAATTCCGGTCCCTCGAATACAATTAATAAGAAAGGTCTCTAGTTGATCATTCAAATGATGTGCAGTTACTAAAATATCAAACCCCAATTCACTCATTAAATCATTAAACCAATTATATCGAAGATCTCGAGCAGATTCTTGGATACTTTTTTTATTAACAATCTTATATTCTTTAACATCGAAAACTTTAGAGAAGAATTTAATATTATTATAATTACACCAGTCCTTTACGAATTCTAAGTCTCCATCACTTTCATCAGATCTTAACTTAAAGTTACAGTGTGCTACAGAAAAATTAATTTGTTTTTTTAAGAAAATATGAGCTAAAACACTACTATCTACTCCACCACTATGGGCCAAAAGCAGACGTTTTCCCTTGAAATTATTAAGCTTTAAATTAATTATGGACATTATCTAAAATTAAATTTACAAATTTAAGCATTCGCTTTTTACCCCATATTATTTTAAGAAAAGACTTATTTTTTTTTGTTAAATAAAAATTTTAACAGACTTTTGCAAAGTAATGAACGATTTAGGTAATTCTTATTTAAAAAATTCTGCAACTATAACTTCGTTGCGCAACTCTCTTCGTCGCCCCTTGTGGGTGTAACATTTCAATGGAGTATGGTGTGCCCTTCTCCCTTTTCAATAAATTAAATTATCACATTTTAAATAAGAAATGAAAATTTTACGTGCGAAAGCAGAACATATAATGTATGCCAAACAAATCAGCCTCTGTATCGATGAGTCTGCTAAAGTTAGAGGAACGGGTATAGCTCGAAGAACTCCAAAGTATTTAGCAACAAAAATTGAGAATGGTAATGCTGTTATAGCTTTAGATGACGATAAATTTGCTGGTTTTTGTTATATAGAAGTTTGGGGGCATGGTAAATATGTTGCTCACTCAGGTTTAATTGTATCACCTGAGTTTCGAGGTAGAGGTTTAGCAAAAAAAATCAAAAGAGAAGTTTTCAATATTTCTCTTAAACAATATCCAAAAGCTAAGATTTTTGGTATCACTACTGGTCAAGCTGTAATGAAAATTAATTATGAATTAGGCTACAAACCTGTTCACTTTTCAGAACTAACCGATGATCCGGAATTTTGGAAAGGGTGCCAGACTTGTAAAAACTTTGATATTCTTACACGAACTGAGCGTAAGCTTTGCCTTTGTACAGGAATGCTTCATGATCCCAACGAAAAAAAAATTAATTCCTCAAAAAATAAAACTTTTTTTAGTGGACTTTTTAAAAATAATAAGAAATGAAAAAACTTGTGCTCGCTTATAGCGGAGGACTAGACACCTCATATTGTCTAAAAACACTTTCAAATGAAGGTTATGATGTTCATGCAGTTAGTATTAACACAGGTGGATTTTCAGCTAATCAAATCAAAGAACAAGAAAAAAATGCATATGCTATTGGTGCAACAACTTATTGCTCAATAAATGCTTTGAAGTCATTTTATGAAAAAATTGTAAAATATCTAATTTTTGGAAATGTATTAAAAAACAATACATATCCCTTGTCGGTAAGTTCTGAGCGTATTATTCAGGCAATAGAAATAATAGAATATGCTAAAAGTATTAATGCAAAATTTATTGCGCATGGAAGCACAGGAGCAGGTAATGATCAGATTCGTTTTGATTTGATTTTTCAAGTACTTGCACCTGATATAGAAATCATCACTCCTATTCGTGATAAACAATTATCCCGAGAGATGGAAATTCAGTATTTAAAAAGTCAAGGCATTAATTTTTCTTGGAAAAAGGCGCAATATTCAATTAATCAAGGGTTATGGGGAACAAGTGTTGGTGGAAATGAAACTTTAACATCAATACAATCACTACCAGAAAATGCATTTCCTAATCAACTAATCAAAACCTCACCTAGTAAGGTAATTTTGAGTTTTAAATTTGGAGAGCTTGTTGCCCTAAATGGAAAAAGTGGAAATCCCATAAATTTAATTCAAAAATTACAAGAGATCGCAAAAGATTATGCTATTGGGCGAGATATTCATGTTGGAGATACAATAATTGGAATTAAAGGAAGAGTAGGTTTTGAGGCAGCAGCGCCAATGATTATAATAAAATCTCATCACCTACTTGAAAAACATACCCAAAGTAAGTGGCAACAATTCCAAAAAGAACAAATGGCAAACTTCTATGGAATGCAACTACATGAAGGGAATTATCTTGATGCTGTAATGAGAGATATAGAAGCGTTCTTAAAAAGTAGTCAAAAAACAGTTAATGGTGATGTATTTGTAACACTACACCCATACCGATTTGAATTGCAGGGTGTAAAGTCGCCCAACGATTTAATGAATGCTAAATTTGGAAGCTATGGAGAAATGAATAAAGCATGGACAGCAGATGATGCTAAAGGATTCATAAAAATTACTTCAAACGCACACAAAATTTTTAAAAATATTAATCCCTTAAATAAATGAAAACAGTTGGAATTATAGGCGGTTCAGGTTACACGGGAGGAGAATTATTAAGACTAGTAGTACATCATCCTTCACTTAAACTCGATTTTGTATACAGTTCAACCAGACCAGGAACCTTTATAGATGAAACACATCAAGATCTTTTAGGCCAATTTGAGTTAGAATTTACTGATCAAATTAACACAGAAGTTGATATTCTATTTCTGTGTTTAGGTCATGGTAATTCTTCTAAATTTTTAAAAAATCATACTTTTTCAAACTCCACTATTATTATTGATCTAAGTAATGACTTTCGCCTAAAAAAAGATTCACAAATTAATGAAAGAGAATTTGTTTATGGTTTGCCAGAAATTAATAGAACCGCTATTAAAAAAGCTAGATCAATAGCTAACCCTGGTTGTTTTGCAACAGCAATACAACTTGCTTTACTTCCATTAGCTAGTCAAAATAAGCTTAATAATGCTATACATGTTAATGCAACCACGGGAAGCACAGGTGCTGGAGTAAGTAGTTCTGCTACAACACATTTTAGTTGGAGAAATAACAACCTTTCGTGGTATAAACCTTTTACTCATCAACATTTAGGTGAGGTTAAAGAAACCTTACATCAAGCTCAAGGGAAAAATACTGAAATTATCTTTCTGCCTCAACGAGGAAACTTCACAAGAGGTATTTTTGCAACGGCCTACACTTTTTTTGAAGAAAATTTAGATGATGCATACGAAATATATCAGGAATTTTACAAAAATGCACCCTTTACCCAAGTATCAAAAAAAGAATTACACTTAAAATTAGTGATTAACTCTAATCAATGCTTTTTACATTTGCACAAATACAATGATAAACTTTTGATTACTTCAGTAATAGATAATCTTATTAAAGGTGCGTCTGGTCAAGCTATACAGAATCTAAATATAATGATGGGCTGGGAAGAAAGACTTGGTCTTCAATTGAAAACATCAATATTCTAATAACATGAAAATAGCTATTATAGGAACTGGAAATTTAGGCTTAAGCATTGCAAAAGGTCTCTTAATAAATGACAGTATAACAACTTTATATTTAACTAAACGAAATCCTGATTCATTAAAAGACTGGAATAAGTCAAACCGAGTTATTGTTTCCCAAGACAACTTGGAAGCAGTTTGTAACTCTGACATTTTAATTTTCGCTGTTCAGCCCATTCATATGGAAAAAATATTAAATGATGTTAAACATGTATTAAATGAAAACCATGTTGTCATTTCTACAATAACTGGATTTAAAATTGAACGAATTGAATCATTTATAGGAAGCCATATACCGATTATTCGTTCAATGCCCAATACAGCTATTTCAGTAGGAAAATCCATGACCTGCCTGTGCAGCAATAAAGTAGGTGAAAAGACTATAGATATTGCGATGGCAATTTTTAATGGACTTGGCACATCTATAAAGATTGCTGAGGAACATATGCAAGCAGCTACGGTTATATGTGCGAGTGGGATTGCATTTTGGATGCGTTTAATTCGTGCAACAACACAAGGTGGAGTCCAACTGGGTTTTGATGCTGAAGAAGCAATGAAAATGTCAATGCAAACAGCACTTGGAGCTGCAAGTCTCTTAATCGAAACTGACACTCACCCGGAGCAAGAAATTGATAAAGTAACCACTCCAAGGGGTTGTACCATCACAGGATTAAATGAAATGGAGCATGAAGGATTAAGTTCGTCATTAATAAAAGGATTAGTGGCTTCTTTCAACAAGATTAACGAAATCTCAAAACAGTGATGAAACTTTTTGATGTTTATCCACTTTATGATGTTGTCCCTACTCATGCAAAAGATGTTTATGTTTATGATGATAAAGGAATCAAATATTTAGATTTATATGGCGGTCACGCAGTAATATCAATTGGTCATGGTCACAAACTCTACAAAGATCGCTTGACTAAACAGTTAAATGAGATTGGTTTTTATTCAAACGCGGTAAAAAATCCTTTACAACAACAATTAGCTGACAACATCGGAAAACATTCGCATTGCAATGACTATCAATTATTCTTATGTAGCTCAGGTGCCGAAGCTAATGAAAATGCTTTAAAACTTGCCTCTTTCGTAACCGGTAAAAAACGTATAATTGCTTTTAATAATTCCTTTCATGGTAGAACGTCAGCCGCAGTTGCTGCAACAGATAATCTAGCTATTAACGCACCCTTAAATCTTCAACAAGATGTGACTTTTTTACCGTTTAATGATGAAAAATTATTAGAAGTTGAAATAAAAAAAGGAGATGTTTGTGCAGTAATTTTTGAGGCTATACAGGGAGTAGGTGGGTTAGATGAACCTTCTGAAGAATTTATTTATACAATGGACAGACTTTGTAAAACTTATAATATATGCTTGATTGCTGATGAAGTACAGTCTGGATTCAGTAGGTCAGGAACTTTTTTCGCATATCAAAAATGTAGCATAAAACCGAATATAATTACTATGGCTAAAGGGATGGGAAATGGATTTCCAGTAGGTGGAATACTAGCGCATTCTTCAATTGAATCAAAATATGGTATGTTAGGAACTACCTTTGGAGGTAATCATCTTGCTTGTTCTGCATCTTTAGCAGTCCTTGATGTCATTAAAAACGAAGGTCTACAGGAACATGCTAAAAAAATGGGAAACTATTTTATAGATTTTGCCCAAAAAATATCCTCTGTAAAAAAGGTGAAGGGAAGAGGTTTAATGCTTGGACTTGAATTTAATTTTCCAGTGGGCCCTTTAAGAAAAGAATTGATCTATAATCAACACATCTTTACTGGTGGAAGCAGTAATAAAAATTTATTGCGAATTCTACCACCGTTAACAATCCAAAAAAAACATTTTGATTTCTTTTTTCAAAAATTGGAAGAAGCTTTAAAAGCTATAAACGTATGAAAAAATTCATAACACTAAATGATTTACCTGATTTTCAAAAGGCTGTAGACCTTGCTAAATTGTTAAAAGAAAACCCCTACTCTTATAAAGGCCTTGGTAAACAAAAAACTTTAGGATTATTATTTTTTAATCCAAGTCTAAGAACCCGATTAAGTACTCAAAAAGCTGCTCAACAGCTTGGTTTTTCAACTATTGTTATGAACTTTTCTAATGAAGCATGGGCATTAGAGTTTGAGGATGGTACTCAAATGCGAGGAATCCGCTCTGAGCATATAAAAGAAGCTGCTGCAGTGGTATCACAATATTGCGATATGGTTGCTATAAGAGCATTTGCTTCGCTAACTAGTAAAAAGAACGATGAAAATGAAATTGTCTTGAAAAGTTTTGCTAAATATGCTAAAATTCCTGTAATAAACATGGAAAGTGCTACTGCCCATCCATTGCAAGCACTAGCAGATGCAATAACTTTAAATGAACATAAAAAAAAGTACAAGCCCAAAGTTGTTTTAACTTGGGCGCCTCATCCAAAAGCCCTCCCACATGCAGTAGCAAACTCATTTTCGCGTATGATGTCTTTTCAAGAAGCTGATTATGTAATTACTAATCCGAAAGGATACGACTTGGATAAAAATATAACAAAGAATATCTCAGTCATACACAATCAATCTGAAGCTTTGGAAAATGCCGATTTTGTTTATGCTAAAAATTGGTGCTCCTATGATAAATATGGACAAATATTAAAAACTGACGAAGAATGGATGGTTACAAGAGAAAAAATGAGTACAACCAAAAATGCAAAGTTTATGCATTGCCTCCCTATACGAAGAAACATTGTAGCATCTGATAGCGTTCTTGACAATAAAAATTCATTGGTGATTGAACAAGCCAATAATCGAACTTTTGCTGCTCAGGCTGTCCTTAAAATTTTACTAGATCATGCCTAAACTAAATATTATAAAAATTGGAGGTGCAATCATCGAAGAAAAAAGAAAACTTGTCTCATTTCTGAAAGATTTTTCTTCTTTAAAAGGACCTAAAATATTAGTTCATGGTGGCGGTAGAGATGCGAACATCTGGGCAGAAAAACTTGGCATACCAGTTAAAATTAAAAATGGTCGAAGAATTACTGATGCTAAAACATTAAATCTTATAGCTGCAATTTATGCTGGCCAAATAAATAAAACAATAGTCGCTAATTTACAAGGCTTTGGATGCAATGCACTAGGTTTATCAGGAGCTGATGCTGATCTAATAAAAGCAGTAAAACGACCGATAAAAACAATCAATTATGGTTTTGTAGGAGATATAACTAAAATCAATAATGATTTATTTAATCTTTTTTTTAAACAAAATATTGTTCCGGTTTGCTGTGCAGTTACTCATAACGGAAAAGGACAGCTACTAAATACCAATGCGGATACAATAGCAGCTGAAATTGGGAAAAGCTTATCCAAAGAAATTGATATTAAATTAAGTTATTGTTTTGATCTACCAGGAGTAATGAAAGATGTGAATAACTCATCATCTTTGATCAAAAGGATAACCAAAAAATCATATCAAAACCTATTATTAAACAACTCGATTTCTGCTGGAATGATTCCTAAACTACACAATGCTTTTAATGCCTTAGATGGTGGCGTAAATGAAGTTGCTATCGGCAGTATACAAATGATCAATCAAGCTATACCATACACCTCAATAACTTTAAAATGAAATCATTAAATGATAAAGCAATTAAGCTTTTAGAAGATCTTATTTCTATAAAATCCTTTTCAGGTGAAGAAGAGAAAACAGCAGCTCGAATTGGAGAATGGTTTATAAATTATAATATTGAATTTAAAAAACAAGATTATAATGTTTACGCATTTAATAAATTTTTTGATGATGATAAACCAACTCTTCTTTTAAATTCTCATCACGATACAGTAAAACCTAACTCTGCCTACACCAAAGATCCATTTAAACCTCATATAGAAAATGGAAAATTATTTGGTTTAGGAAGTAATGATGCAGGTGGGGCTTTGGTTTCATTAATTGCATTATTCACTCATTACTACGATTCCCCAAATCTAAAATACAATCTCATAATAGCTGCTACAGCGGAAGAAGAGAGCTCTGGTGAAAATGGCTTAAACAGTCTGCTACCTAACCTACCTAAAATTGATCTCGCCATTGTGGGTGAGCCTACTATGATGCAATTAGCAATTGCAGAAAAGGGATTAGTTGTATTTGATGGAAAAGTAGAGGGTACAGCTAGCCATGCGGCTCACCCAAATAATGATAATCCTATCTCAAAACTTCCAAATATTATAAAATGGTTAGAAAATTTTTCATTTGAAAAAGTATCGAATACTTTAGGTCCTGTTAAATTGACTGTTACCCAAATTAAAGCTGGAAACCAACATAATGTTGTCCCAGCTTCTGTTGACTTGGTAGTTGATGTTAGAGTAAATGATTGTTACAGCAATAAAGAGATTGTAGCTATACTCCAAAAAGACCCACCATTGACTTTAACACCAAGATCATTGAACCTAAACTCTTCATCTATCTCATTAAATCACGCTCTAGTTAAAGCTGGGATTGAACTAGGCAGAAGTACTTATGGTTCCCCAACTTTATCCGATCAAGCAAAACTGAGTTGTCCATCACTAAAATTAGGGCCAGGTGATTCTACCAGATCACATACTGCAAATGAATTTATTTTCATTAAAGAAATAGATGAAGCTATTACTTTATATATTAACTTATTAAAAAAAATACTTTAACATGAAACTTTGGCAAAAGGGGTCTACAGCCCATGAAAAAGTAGATCTATTTACGGTTGGAAAAGATCGTGAATATGATCTAGTGCTTGCAAAATATGATTGTCAAGCATCTATTGTTCACGCTAAAATGCTTTCTAAAATTGGAATAATTACTTCACTTGAAGCCAAAAAACTAAAACAAACTTTAATCGAGATAGAAAGTCAAGCAAAAAAAGGTGATTTTACAATAGAGAATGAATTTGAGGATATGCACTCTAAAATTGAGTATTTATTGATACAAAATTTAGGTGACCTTGGAAAAAAAATTCATACGGCACGATCAAGGAATGACCAAATCTTAGTTGCCATGCATCTTTATTTAAAACATGAGTTAAGTGAAATAAAAAACCAAGTAAAGGAGATGTTTGAATTATTATTGTCATTAGCTGAAAAACATCAAAAAAAGTTATTACCTGGATACACACATTTACAAATAGCTATGCCTTCTTCTTTTGGGCTTTGGTTCTCAGCCTATGCTGAAAGTTTAATAGACGATCTTTACTTTTTACAAGGCGCATACAATATTGCTGACCAAAATCCATTAGGAAGTGCCGCTGGATATGGGAGCGCTTTTCCAATAGATCGAAAATTTACTACTGAATCTTTAGGTTTTTCAGAACTCAAGGTAAATTCAGTAGCAGCTCAGATGGGAAGAGGAAAGCTTGAAAAAAGTACAGCTATAGCCATATCGTCTATTGGAAGTACATTGTCAAAACTTAGTATGGATATTTGCCTTTATATGGGTAAAAATTTCAATTTTATTTCTTTTCCAGACAATTTAACTACGGGGTCAAGTATTATGCCTCATAAAAAAAATCCAGACCTATTTGAATTAGTACGGGGAAAATGTAATAGTCTAGAAGCTTTACCAAATCAATTGACTTTATTAACTACTAATCTTCCTAGTGGTTATCACAGAGAACTGCAGCTAACCAAAGGTCCAATAATTGATGCTATTCAAGAAATAAAATCTTGTTTGGAAATCCTTGTTTTTAGTCTACCAAATATTAAAGTGAAAAAAAATATTACTAACCTAGATATATATGATGAACTATTTACTGTAGATACTCTCAATCAGGAGGTATTAGACGGAAAACCTTTCAGAGATGCTTACCGGGAACTAGGTAATGCAATAGAAAAAAACACCTTCAAGCCCAACAGAGGCGTAGAACATAGTCACATTGGCAGTATAGGTAATTTGGGTTTAGATATTATTAGAAAGAAAATGGAAAAACATTTTTCTTAAAACCTCTTCAATACTTAAAAATAACTAAATATGAAGTGATCTGTTTTCAGTTGCTGCTAATGCAGCCTCTTTAACAGCTTCCGCATAAGTTGGATGAGAATGGCTCATCCGAGCTATATCTTCTGCTGAAGCTCGAAACTCCATAGCTGTTACTGCTTCAGCAATCAAATCTGCAGCCCTAGCTCCAATCATGTGTACCCCTATAACTTCGTCTGTAATTTTATCTGCAAGAATTTTTACAAAACCGTCTGTATCCATACTTGCGCGTGCACGTCCAAGCGCACGCATTGGAAACTGTCCAGATTTGTATAAAACTCCTTCTTTTTTTAATTGTTCTTCTGTTTTTCCAACTGATGCTACTTCCGGCCAAGTATAAATTACATTTGGAATTAAATTGTAGTCAATATGAGGCTTTTGACCTGCAATTAATTCTGCAACCATAACTCCTTCCTCTTCAGCTTTATGAGCAAGCATGGCCCCTCTAACTACGTCTCCAATTGCATAAATATTTGATGCTGAAGTTTGCAAATGATCATTAACTTCAACTTGACCAAGTTTATTAATTTTAACACCTGCTACTTCCGCATTTAACCTTGCCGTATTGGGGCGTCTTCCCACAGAAACTAGACAGTAATCGCCCTTAAATTTAATTTCATCTTGATTTTTATCTAGCGCTGTTACACTTACATCTTTACCTTTTCGACTAACATCTTTGACTTCGTGAGAAAGATAAAACTTTACACCCTGTTTTTTCATCACTTTCATTAATTCTCTAGAAAGACCAGAATCCATCACTGGAGTGATTCTGTCGGCATATTCAATAATTGAAACTTCAGATCCTAGACGGCGATAAACTTGACCCAACTCAAGTCCTATTACCCCCCCTCCAATTACAATTAAATGTTTAGGTATTTCTTTGAGACTTAGAGCTTCCGTAGAAGTAATAATTCTTTCTTTATCCAAACTGATGAAGCTTAAATTTCCTGGTTTAGATCCTGTGGCAATAATAATTTTTTTAGCCTCAATTATGTGCTTTTTATTTCCTTCGATTTGAATTTGGGTTGCATCAATAAAACTTCCAATTCCATTAAAGACCTCTATTTTATTCTTTTTCATTAAATAATCAATCCCTTTAGTAGTAATGTCTACAACTGAAGCCTTTCGATCGATCATTTGTTTAAAATTTATATTGATTTTACCTTTGAATTCAATTCCATGCTCTGAAAAATGTTTAGTTGCATCTTCATAGTGATGAGAGGAGTCTAACAAAGATTTTGATGGAATACATCCAACATTCAGACAAGTTCCACCTAAAGATTTATACTTTTCTATTAATGCTGTTTTCATACCCAATTGGGCACAACGAATTGCAGCAACATATCCACCTGGTCCTGAACCGATAATAGCAACATCAAAAACACTCATAACTAAAATTTATTTAATACATCGAAATTACGAATGTTTCTTGGCACATCATAATCCTTCAGAATGGATTTTTAAAATCTTACATTTTTTATTTTGAGCATTTTAAAGAAAGGATTTCGTTTTATTTGATTAAACTTGTATCAAGAGAAAAAAAATTGAAAAAAAACAATATTTCTTTAATTACTGCATCTTTTCCAATATTTATATTAGTTGTACTTCTATCATATAATGTTTTTATTTATGGAGATGACGCACTTAGTGGATCTAACCAGTTTATTCTTTTAATTGGCGGAGCTGTAGCAGCAATAATAGGTTTTAAAAATAAAATCGAATATGAATTTATGATCCAAAAAGTTGCTGAAAATTTAAAGTCAGTAACTGGAGCCTTACTAATTTTACTTTTTGTAGGAGCACTAGCAGGAACATGGCTCATAAGTGGTATCATACCCGCGATGATCTATTACGGACTTCAAATTTTACACCCTAATATTTTTTTACCAGCTTGCATTATTATTTGTGCGATTATCTCATTAGCGACTGGAAGTAGTTGGACAACTTCTGCAACAGTGGGAATAGCCCTTATTGGAATCGGTACAGTATTACAGATCCCATCTGGAATGGTAGCCGGAGCTGTTATCTCAGGAGCATACTTTGGCGATAAACTGTCACCCTTATCTGATACTACTAATTTAGCACCGGCAATGGCTGGTGGAGAGCTCTTTACTCATATCCGTTACATGACATATACGACAGTTCCTAGCATAATCATTACTCTTTTTGTGTTCTTTGTTTTTAGCTTAACTTATAAAACATCTGGAACTGCAGATACAGAAAGTTTAATGACAGCAATTAACGAAAAATTTTCAATAAATTTTTGGCTTTTTCTTGTTCCTCTTTCTGTAATCATATTAATTGTAAAAAAAACTCCTCCTATTGTTGCTCTTTTAATTGGAACATTATTGGGTGGTTTGTTTGCTTTGATTTTTCAACCTGGAATACTTCTTGAAATCAACAACTCTGAACACCTTACTCCAGCTTCAGCATATCGAGCTATTATGGATGCAATATCTGTTTCTATAGAAATATCAACATCAAATATTCTCTTAAATGACCTATTTACTTCAGGAGGTATGGAAGGAATGCTTGGAACAATTTGGCTCATTATTTGTGCAATGGTTTTTGGAGGAATTATGGATGCCATTGGAGCGTTGACAAGAATAAGCGATGCCTTATTGAGTTGGGCAGAAAACACATTTCAATTATTTGCCAGCACAGTAGCATCATGTTTAGCAATCAACCTTACCGCTTCTGATCAGTATTTATCAATAGTAATTCCAGGTAAAATGTTTGCTAAAGCATATGACGAGCGAGGCTTAGCTCCAGAAAATCTAAGTAGAACATTGGAGGACTCTGGAACAGTTACTTCTGTTTTAATACCATGGAATACTTGTGGAGCTTATCAATCCGGAGTTTTAGGCGTTAGTGTTGGAGAATATTTTATATATGCTATATTCAACTGGATAAGCCCTTTCATTACAATTTTTTACGCTGCATTTAGGATTAAAATTTCCAAAAAAAATAAAGTTTAGCAGATTTTTTTTTAATTTATTTACTAGGAATAAGAAAAACTTATTAATAAATTAAAAATTCCAAACTCAATGTTTCAAAACCTTAGTTAAGGTTTTATATTTTAGTTAAAAATAAATCATTATTATGAATAATAGCAAGTGTCCATTTCACGGTTCAACAACCACACCAAATCTTGGAACCCAAAACAAAGACTGGTGGCCTAACAATCTTAATTTAGATATTCTTCGTCAACACAGTAATCGTAGCAATCCCGTTTCTGAAATTGATTACAAAGATCACGTAATGAAATTAGATTTGAAAGCTTTGAAGGATGACATAAAAAAAATGCTTACAGATTCTAAAGATTGGTGGCCTGCTGACTACGGACATTATGGACCTTTCTTTATCAGAATGACATGGCATGCGGCTGGAACTTATCGTACAGGCGATGGACGTGGTGGAGCCGCTACTGGCGCTCAACGTTTTGCCCCACTAAATTCATGGCCTGATAATGGTAATCTAGACAAAGCAAGACGTTTATTATGGCCAATCAAAGAAAAATATGGAAATAAAATTTCATGGGCTGATCTACTTGTACTTGTTGGTAATGTTGCAATTGAAGATATGGGAGGACCAAACCATGGAACTGTCCTGGGCAGAGAAGATATTTGGCAATCTGAAAAAGATATTTATTGGGGTGCTGAAGATGAATGGTTAGGAGATAATCGGTATGGTAGTACCCGTCAGTCACTCGAAAATCCACTTGCAGCTGTACAAATGGGATTAATCTATGTAAATCCTCAAGGACCCAATGGCAATCCTGATCCAGCTTTATCAGCTCAAGATGTCCGCGAAACATTTAAAAGAATGGCTATGAATGACGAAGAAACCGTCGCGCTAACTGCTGGAGGACATACTTTTGGAAAAGCACACGGTGCTGGAGATGAAGCATTAGTTGGAGCTGAACCCGAAGGAGCTTCAATGGAACAAATGGGTCTGGGTTGGAAAAGTAGTCATGCCTCGGGGGTTGGGGTTGATGCAATTACAAGTGGTATTGAAGGACCCTGGACTACAAATCCTATTAAGTGGGACATGGGATACTTAGAACTTTTATTCAAATATGAATGGGAATGTAAGAAAAGTCCAGCTGGTGCTTGGCAATGGCATCCTATAAATTGTTCTGAAGATGATATGGTTCCTCAAGTAGATGGAAGTAATGAGAAGGTTCTTCCTATGATGACTACTGCAGACATGTCACTAAAAGTGGATCCTAAATATCGTGAAATATGCAATAGATTTTTAGAAAATCCTGAAGAATTTGGAGAAACCTTTGCTCGTGCTTGGTTCAAATTACTGCATAGAGATATGGGTCCAAAAACTAATTATCTTACTGGAGACTATAAAGACGTGGAATATATTTGGCAAGACCCTACGCCAGCCGGCAAAATTTTAACTGCATCTGAGGAGAAAAACTTGCGAAATGCAATTTCAAATTGTGGCCTTAGTATAAAAGAGATGGTCAATACCGCTTGGGCAAGCGCTAGTACTTTCAGAAACTCTGATAATCGCGGAGGTGCAAACGGCGCTAGAATTCGTCTTTCTCCACAAAAGGACTGGGAGGTGAATAATCCCAAAGAACTTA
>JBJKWV010000032.1:0-19459 GCA_045561915.1 Flavobacteriaceae bacterium | reverse complement strand
GCAGGGATAATTCTCATAGGGTTAAGAAGTTTTTTAAAATTTGACTACCTGATTTACTACTTTTTTCAGGGTGAAACTGAACACCATAAAAATTATTTTTTTTAATAGCAACACTATATAGTCCATTGTAATTAGATTGTCCAATGGTCTCATCAATTAAAGGAACATAAAAAGAGTGAACTAAATACATAAAGTCACCTTCATTAATATTGTCAAAAAGTGGAGTTGACAGATTATAAATTTTATTCCATCCCATTTGAGGAACCTTTACATTATTTGAAAAACGCAATACATCTCCTGAGATAATTCCTAGGCCATTTACTCCACCCTCTTCGGTTTTATCGCATAGTAATTGCATCCCTAAACAGATACCCAATACAGGTTGCTTTAAAAATGGAATTAACAAATCTAAACCTGTTTTTTTTAATTTTTCCATTGCTCTACCAGCAGATCCTTGGCCAGGAAAAATGACTTTTTCAGAAGAAGCAATCACATTTGGATCTGAAGAAAGTTCACTTTTTACACCCAGACGCTCTAGAGCAAATTGCAAACTACACACATTTCCAGCACCGTAATCAATTATAGCGATCATTATAATCTTCCTTTAGTGGAGGGTAAAATCATTTTTTCAGGATCGCGCTTAATTGCTGACTTAATAGCTTTTGCAAAAGCTTTAAAAATTGCCTCAATCTTATGATGCTCGTTAACTCCTTCTGCTTTAATATTTAAATTTGCTTTAGCTCCATCACTAAAGGACTTGAAAAAGTGCATAAACATTTCTGAGGGCATTTTTCCAATCATCTCTCTTTTAAATTCTGCATTCCAAACTAACCAATTACGTCCACCAAAATCAATAGCAACTTGTGCCAAACAATCATCCATAGGTAAACAAAATCCATATCGTTCAATTCCAAGTTTATTTCCTAAAGCAGTTGCGAATGCTTCACCTAAAACAATAGCAGTATCTTCAATAGTATGATGTTCGTCTACATCCAAATCACCCTTCACGTTTAAATCAATATCCATACCTCCATGTCGAGCTAATTGATCTAACATGTGATCAAAAAAAGGAATTCCGGTTTTGATATTTCCTTTTCCAGTTCCGTCCAAGTTGAGCATTATATCAATATTTGTTTCTCGGGTAGTTCTTTTTTTCTTTACTATCCTTTGCTCGAGCTTTAAATACGAATAAATTTCTTTCCATTCTGGTGTTTTAAGTACTATAACTTCGTTCAATTTCGGAGTCAATTGGTCTAATTCTGGCATATCTTTATTAAACAGATATATTCCCTTTGAACCAAGATTTAATGCTAGTTCCATATCTGTCAAACGATCACCAATTACAAATGAATTCTTTAAATCATATTTTTTGGCATCCAAATATTTGTTTAGAAGTCCTGTTTTTGGCTTTCGGGTAGGTAAATTATCCTCAGGAAAACTTTTATCTATAAATATTTCATCAAATACTATTCCTTCATTTTCTAAACTCTTTAAAAGAAAATTATGCGTTGGCAAGAAAGTGTTTTCAGGGAAACTATCTGTTCCTAATCCATCTTGATTTGTAACCATAACCAATTCAAAATTCATTTCCTGAGCAATTTTCCCTAAGTACGTAAATACCTCAGGATAAAATATTAGTTTTTCTAAAGAATCGAGTTGATAGTCACTTGGCTCAAGTGCTAAAGTACCATCACGATCAATAAAAAGAATTTTTTTCATTGTTTTTCCATTTTGTGTAAAGCGGTAATTAATGCATTATTTTCCTTCACTAGGCCTATAGAGATTCGGAGTGTATTTTCACAGGCTAAATTCTTAGATGCATTTCTGACTACAATGTTGAGATCTAATAATTGTTTATACCTCAAATCACTATTGTCTACCACTACCAAAACAAAATTAGCATCAGAAGGATAAATTTTTTTTATAAAACTTATTTCATTCAATAATTTTTCAATTCTCTTTCTTTCTCTTATCAAATAATTTACATTTTTTCTTATTTGATCTTGTTCTCTTAATCTTTTAAAAGCAACCTCTATTGTAAGTGAGTTAAGGTTGTAAGGTGCTTTGATCCTGTTAATATATTTGATAAGCTCAGCTTGCGCAAAAGCCATTCCTAGTCTTATTCCAGCCATCCCTTGTGCTTTTGAAAATGTTTGACATACAATCAAATTTGAATATTTTGACAATAATTTTGTTAATGACTCCTTATTTGTGAACTCTATATATGCTTCATCAACAACAACAAGACCAGGAAATTCTTCAATTATTTTTTTTATCGCTATATATTCAAAGCTATTAGCAGTTGGATTATTTGGTGTTGGGATAAAAATAATTTTTGATTTTTCGTCTGCGGATTCTAAGATAGCGGATGTATTTAATTGAAAGTCCTGATTTAAAGGAACTTCTTTTACTTCAACACCATGAATACGGGCTGAAACCTTATACATTCCAAATGTGGGAGGAAGAGTTATAATGTGATCTCTTCCTGGTTCACAACAAGCAACAATAATTTGTGAAATAAATTCATCACTCCCATTACTCAAATACAATTGATCTGACTCAACATTCTTCCATGAAGCAATTTCTTCTTTTAAGTCAGACTGCATAGGATCAGGATAGCGATTAGTGGTAGAAGAAAATGGACTTTCATTAGCATCTAACAAGATCATATCGCGTCCTTCATCAATGTACTCCTCTCTAGCTGATTTGTATGGACTTATTTCTAATAAGCTTTTTCTGAAAAAACGCTGAATATCAGGCTTCATTATTAATTTTCTTTAATCTTAAACTTATTGCATTTTTGTGTCCTACTAATCCTTCAGCAGCAGCCATCAATTCAATGCTTTCCCCTAAATCTTGAATACCTTGTTTATTTATTTTCTGAAATGTAATTGCCTTGGTAAAACTATCTAGGTTGACACCGCTATATTGTTTTGAATAACCATTAGTGGGTAGTGTATGGTTTGTTCCAGAAGCATAATCTCCAGCGCTTTCCGGTGTGTATTTGCCAATGAAAACAGATCCTGCATTGCGAACATTATCAACATAATAATCCTCATTTTCAACACATATTATGTAATGTTCAGGTCCGTAAGAATTTATAAATGCGACAGCCATCTCATCATTTTCCAAAACAATCATTTTAGAATTTATCAGGGCTTTTTCTGCAATATTTTTCCTTGGTAAGTTTTGGAGCTGTTCATTTATTGCTCCTTTTATATTTTCTAAAATACTTTTTTTAGTAGTCACTAGTATTACTTGACTATCTGAACCATGTTCAGCTTGAGATAAAAGGTCCGAAGCTACAAAATCAGGATCTGCAGTTTCGTCGGCAACTACTAATAGTTCACTTGGCCCTGCAGGCATATCAATAGCAGTTTTATAGCGAGAGGCCATTTGTTTAGCTACTGTCACATATTGATTTCCAGGACCGAATATTTTATACACATTGGGGATGCTTTCAGTTCCAAAAGTCATTCCTGCTATAGCTTGGATACCTCCTACTTTAAAAATTTTAGTTACTCCACAAAGTTGTGCAGTATATAATAGTTCTTTTGGGAGTTTTCCTTGTGAATCGGGAGGTGAGCAAAGGATAATATCATTACATCCTGCAATTTGAGCTGGTATAGCAAGCATGAGTATAGAAGAAAATAAAGGAGCAGATCCTCCAGGGATATAAAGTCCTACTTTTTCAATAGGTTGTTTTTTCTGCCAGCACTTAACACCAGGTTGTGTCTCGACCTTAACTGTTTTTGTTATTTGAGCTTTGTGAAATTTTTCTATATTATTTTTAGCTTTTTGAATTGCATTTTTTAAATCTTTAGGAACATTATTGACCCCATTTAAAATTTCTTTTTTATCAACTTGTAATTTATGAATTTGAACTTTATCAAATTCATTAGTGTATTCGAATATAGCATCATCACCTCTAGTTTTTATCTGTTCAAAAACATTTGAAACCAAATCTTCTAAATCATCATATGAAGCCGTAGGACGCTCAATTAATTTGTCCCATTCACTTTGTAAAGGATAAATATACTCTTCCATTAACGTACCATTTTTTCAATAGGACAAACTAAAATGTCTTCTGCACCAGCCTCTTTTAGTTTGTCTATAACTTCCCAAAAATCTTCAGCATTAATTACTGAATGCAAAGAACTCCATCCATTTTTTGCAAGTGGTAACACAGTTGGACTTTTTAAAACAGGTAGAATTGAGCTAATTGAATTAATTTTATCATTTGGAGCGTTTAGTAAAATATACTTAGATTTTTTAGCACGTAAAACAGATTTTAATCTAAACCTTAATTTATCTATTAATTCAATTTTATCAGAGGTTAAAGAATTAGCTTGAATCAAAACAGCTTGAGATTTTGCAATTTCAACAACTTCTTTTAAATTGTTTTTAAATAAAGTGCTTCCACTAGAAACAATGTCACAAATTGCATCCGCCAAACCTATGTTTGGGGCAATTTCCACCGACCCATTAATGATGTGTAAGTCAGCATTTATATTGTTTTCATTTAAAAAAATCTTTGCAGTGTTAGGGTAAGATGTAGCTATACGTTTTCCTTCAAGGTCTTTTAGCCCTCTAAATTTTAATTCTTTAGGAACCGCAATAGAAACTTTGCATTTTGAAAAACCTAGTTTTTCTAATACTTGTAGATCTGCTCCTTTTTCTACTAAAAGATTTTCACCAATAATTGCCAAATCTACAACTCCATCTCTTATATATTGTGGTATGTCACTATTTCGCAAGAAGAAGACTTCCATTGGAAAGTTTCGGGCAGAGGTTTTTAATTGGTCCTTTCCATTGTCTATAGAAATTCCACAATCTTCAAGAATTTTCAGGGATTCTAAGTTAAGTCTGCCTGATTTTTGTACAGCTAGTCGTATCATAATTTTAAATTAAAAAACCCGTTTGATTGCTCAAACGGGTTTAAAATAGGCTAATAAAATCCACCTACATATCGTTTGAGTAGTCTATTATTAAATGGGTATGATGTCTCAATAATTTCATTGCAGTGCAAATATATTTAATTTTTTTGATATACAAATTTATTGATTTCCTAAGATGATAGGAAGACCACCCTCTCCACTTCCTATTACAATGACTTTTGCATTAGGAGATTCTGATAATTTAATTGTAGCTTCAATTCCTTTTTCCTGTAGGATTTTTTGAGTTAAAGAAGCGCTAAGTATTCTGTTTGCAGTGGCTTTTCCCTCTGCATCAATGCGTTGGCGTTCAGCTTCTTGTCTTGCTTTTTCAATTCGGAATTCATATTCTAAAGCTTCTTGCTCTTGATTCAGTTTACGCTCAATTGCTTCTCTAATCGCGATTGGTAAAGTTACGTCTCTAACCAATACTGCATTTAATTGAACATGCTGGTTTTCAACCACTTTTTTAGTTTCCTCGTAAATTTCGTTCTGTATGGCATCTCGTTTTGTAGAATATAATTGTTCAGGAGTGTATCGACCTACCACAGAACGTGCCACTGCCCTAATCTGAGGTATAATGATAATATTTAAATAATTTTCACCCTTTGTTTTATGAAGTAAGCCTAATTCTTCAACTTTAGGTTGATATAAAACTGATATATCTAGACTGATTTCCAATCCATTAGATGAAAGAACCTGCATTTTACTTTCAAAAACTTCTTGTTGCTTTACATTATATATATAAACTTTATTCCAAGGTGCAATGATATGAAAACCTTCTCCAAGAGCTGGTTCATCCGTTACAACTCCACCTCCAAAAGTTTTAAATAATACTCCAGCTTCTCCATATCCTATATTTATTGAAGACTTAGAAACAAATATTAATACGACTACAACTAGTAATACAACTGGTAGTCCAATTTTAGGTAATTTTTGCATAATTTATTTTTTAAAATTTAAGTTAACATTCCTCCATCTACATGAAGAACTTGTCCTGTAACATAAACAGACAAGTCAGAAGCCAAATATACGCATGCATTGGCAACATCTTCTGGTTTCCCTCCTCTTTTCAGAGGGATTCCGTCTCTCCACCCTTGGACAACTTCCTCAGGTAGATTATCAGTCATTTCAGTTTCTATAAATCCAGGGGCTATGACGTTAGAGCGAATATTTCGTGATCCCAATTCCAATGCTATTGACTTTGAGAATCCAATAATCCCTGCTTTTGAAGCAGAATAATTAGCTTGTCCAGCATTCCCTTTCACCCCTACAACAGAACTCATGTGAATTAAAGATCCACTTCGCTGCTTTAAAAATGTACGTTGTACTGCCTTTGTCATATTAAACACTGATTTAAGATTTATTTCAATTACTTTATCAAAATCTTCTTCACTCATACGCATCAACAAATTGTCTTTTGTAATTCCTGCATTATTGACAAGTATATCTAAGCCGTTGAAATCATGAGTAATTTCATCTATAAGTTTATGTGCTGCTTCAAAATTTGCAGCATTACTTTGATAGGCTTTTACCCTAACATTTTGTTCAGTTAATTCCTTGATAAGATTTTCAGCTGCCTCTTTACTATTGTTATATGTAAAAGCAACATCACAACCATTTTCAGCAAATATTTTAGCAATTGCTCGACCTATTCCTCTACTGGCGCCTGTTATTATGGCTGTTTTATTTTCTAATAATTTCATGCTTAAAATTCTAAGATATTACTTCAGCTACTTTAATTCCAATTTCAGCAGGCGAATCTACAACATGAATTCCGCATTCTCTCATTATACGTTTTTTTGCTTCTGCGGTATCTTCACTCCCTCCAACTATTGCTCCAGCATGACCCATAGTACGTCCTTTTGGAGCTGTTTCACCGGCTATAAAACCAATGACTGGCTTTTTGTTTCCATTAGCTTTTATCCATTTTGCGGCGTCAGCTTCTAGCTGGCCTCCAATTTCACCGATCATAACTACACAATCAGTTTCATCGTCATTCATAAACATTTCTATTGCATCTTTAGTGGTTGTACCAATGATAGGGTCTCCTCCTATTCCAATTGCCGTAGAAACTCCTAAACCTTCTCTAACAACTTGATCGGCAGCCTCATATGTAAGTGTCCCGGATTTAGAAACAATTCCTACCCTACCTTTCGTAAAAACAAATCCAGGCATAATTCCAACTTTTGCTTCATCTGGTGTAATGACACCGGGACAATTTGGCCCTACTAAAATAGCACCATTATTTTTTACATATTGAAAAACCTTGGTCATATCATTAACCGGAATACCTTCTGTAATTGTTATAATTACTTTAATTCCAGCCGCTGTTGCTTCCATTATTGCATCAGCAGCAAATGCGGGTGGAACAAAAATTATGGAAGTGTCAGCACCTACTTTTTCTACAGCTTCAGCAACAGAATTAAATACAGGTTTATTTAGATGTTTTTGACCTCCTTTTCCAGGAGTTACACCACCTACTATATTTGTTCCATAGTCTATCATTTGGGTAGCATGAAAAGTACCCTCACTTCCAGTAAATCCTTGAACTATTATTTTAGATTCTCTATTGACAAGAACACTCATTATATTTGTTTTAAATAGTTTATAATTTATTCTTTTACACGCTCGATATATTGACCCTTTTCTGTTTCTACCTTAATTTTATCGCCTTCATTGATAAATAAAGGAACATTTACGCTTGCTCCGGTCTCAACAGTTGCAGGTTTTGTTGCATTTGTAGCAGTATTACCCCTAATACCAGGTTCAGTGTGAGTTACCTTTAAAACTACGCTAGCTGGCATATCAGCCGAAAGCGGCATATTATCTTCAGTATTTATTGAAATTGAAACCATTTCACCTTCCTTTAAAAGCTCCGGGGCATCTAAAATGGTCTTTTCAATACTAATTTGATTGTAATCATCAGAATTCATAAAGTGGTATTGATCGCCATCGTTATATAAATATTGATACTTATGAGTTTCAACACGTATTTCCTCAATTTTATGACCACTTGAAAATGTATTATCAATTACTTTACCTGATACAACACTCTTTAATTTTGTTCGAACAAAAGCTGGACCTTTTCCTGGTTTAACATGTAAAAACTCAACAATTTTATATATATCATTATTAAATTTAATACATAATCCTTTTCTAATGTCGGATGTTGTTGCCATATATTACAAAATTAGTTTTTTAAAAATAACCTTTGATTATTCCACGATCAGATTTTAATAAAAAATCAATAATTTTCTTTTTCCCCAGACTTTCTTCTATCTCACTACTTAAAACCTCAATAGCTTGGGTTATGTTATATTTTTTTTGAAATATAATTCGATAAATGTTTTGAATATTTTTTATGAATGAGTCATCAAATCCATCGCGCCTTAATCCTACAGAATTAACTCCAGCGAACGAAAGAGGTTCTCTTCCGGTTTTTACATATGGTGGGATATCTTTACGAACTCTAGCACCACCAGCTACAAAAGCATAGTCTCCAATATTACAGAATTGATTTACTGCAGTAAATCCTGAAAGAATTACTTTTTTACCAATTTTCACATGGCCCGCTAATGTGCTATTATTTGATAATATAGAATAGTCATCCACAATACAATCATGAGCTATATGGCAATAAGCCATAATAAGACAATATGATCCAATTTCAGTTTCACCATTTGCAATAGTACCTCTATTGATTGTCGCACATTCTCGGATTACACTAAAATCACCAATATGCACATAGGAATCTTCACCAGCAAACTTTAAATCTTGAGGAATTGCACTTATAACGGCACCAGGAAATATTTTACAATTTTTTCCAATTCTAGCACCATTCATTATTGTCACGTTTGAACCTATCCAAGTACCTTCTCCAATTTCAACATTTTCATGAATAGTTGTGAATGGGTCAATAATTACATTCTCCCCAATTATTGCGTTCGGATGAACATATGATAAATTTTGAACTGTAGAACTTAGATTCATTTTCTTTTTACAATTTGAGCCATTAAATCTCCTTCGCTAACTATTTGGCCATTAACATATCCATAACCCCTTACATTACATATACCACGTCTTATTTTTGTCAATAATTCAATTTTAAAAATTATTGTATCGCCAGGAAAAACAGGTCGTTTAAATTTGAAATTATCAATCTTCATAAAAAATGTCAAATAGTTTTCTGGGTCGGGAACTGTACTTAAAACTAAAACCCCTCCAGCTTGTGCCATAGCTTCAATTTGAAGTACACCTGGCATTACAGGAGCACCAGGGGAAATGACCTTTAAAAAAAGGTTCATTCATTGTAACATTTTTTAATCCAATAACGTGGGTGTCTGAAAGCTCGAGTACTTTATCAACTAGTAAAAACGGAGGGCGATGAGGAAGCATATCCATCAATTGATTAATATCCATAACAGGTGGCTTGGATAAATCAATTATTGGTGCATTAGATTTTTTTTTATTTTTAATGATACTGATTAATTTTTTAGCAAATTCCGTATTAATTTCATGTCCAGGTTTATTAGCTATAATTTTCCCTTTAATTGGTATTCCAACAAGTGCTAGATCACCAATAACATCAAGTAACTTATGCCTGGCTGCTTCATTGGAGTGATTAAGTGTAAGATTATTTAAAATACCATTCTTTTTTACTGCAATATCTTCCTTATTGAATGCTTTTTTAAGACGATCCATGTTAGCTTTCGCTAATGGTTTATTAACATAAATAATTGCATTATTTAAATCTCCTCCTTTAATCAAATTCTTATCAAGAAGTGTTTCTAGCTCGTGGAGAAAACCAAATGTCCTACAATTTGCAATCTCAGTATTAAAATCTTTAATATCTTTAAGTATTGCATTTTGAGTGCCTAGAACTTCAGTTTCAAAATCAATCATTACTGATATTGAAAGATCAGAATCAGGAATAATCATAATCTCACTTCCTGTAATTTCATCAGAAATTTTAATTGTTTCATTAACTTCAAAAACTTCTTGAAGAGCATTTTGTTCTTTAATCCCAGTTTTTTGTATAGCTTCTACAAATTTTATTGAAGAACCATCCATAATTGGAATTTCACCTCCACTGGTTTCAATGATACAATTATTTATACCGCAACCAACTAGTGCAGCTAAAATATGCTCTATTGTTTTGATTTCAACTCCTTCTTTTGAAATTGTAGTTCCACGATCTGTTTTACTAACAAAATTGGCTAAAGCCGGAATACTAATATTTGGATTTAAGTCAGTGCGAATAAAAATAAAGCCTTGATTTTCTTCAGCTGGCTTTAGAGCAATATTTATTTGATCTCCTGAATGAAGTCCAATTCCACTTAATCGGGTTTCTTTTAAAATAGTTTTTTGAGGTAAATTTTTAATTATCATAAACTTATTTTTTTTCGAGTTTTCTCAATCGATTTTCAAAATCTGGAAATTTTTTAAATAGTGCATAAGATTTATAAAAAGATTTAAAATCGAAGCCTGGAGTACCCTGAATTTTAGCGCCATTTGGAATATTGTTAATTATACCGGACTGTCCTTGAATTTGTATATTATCACCTAGAACCAAATGACCAATTATACCTACTTGCCCACCAATTACACAATTCTCACCAATCTTGGTTGAACCCGCAATACCAGACTGCGCTGCTATTAAAGTGTTAGAACCAATTTCTACATTATGTGCAATTTGAACCAAATTATCAAGTTTAACACCATCATGAATAATTGTAGCCCCAAGAGTAGCCCTATCTATAGTGCTGTTAGCTCCAATTTCAACATCATTTTTAACAATGACTTTTCCTAAGTGTGGTGTTTTAATATTTTCTCTATTTTTTTTAACAAACCCAAATCCGTCAGATCCAACAATTGATCCAGAATTGAGAATACATCTTTCTCCAATTTCAGTTTTGTCCATAAGAGATACCCTTGGGTGTAATAAGGTGTCTTTGCCAATATTTACATCTGAACCAATGTGGCAATGTGAATGAATACGAACTCCAGAACAAATCTTTGATTTAGCGCCAACAACTACATAGGGTCCAATAAAAACATCACCTGCTATTTTAGCAGAAAAATCAATAATTGCAGTGTCGTGAATACCAGTATTAGTTTCTTCTATTTGATTAGATTTCTCTATTAAAAGAGAATTAAATGTACCATAAGGATCTTTAACACGTATTAATGTTGTTTCGTCTGAGTTTTTTATTTTAAAATTCTCACTAACTAATACAGCACTGGCTTTAGTGCTTAGAATAAATGAATTGTATTTTGGATGTCCCAGAAAACTTAAAGATCCTTTTTTTGCATCTTGAATTTTAGCCAACGAAGTAAGCAAGATATTTTCGTCTCCCTCCACAGTACCATTGTGTTTTTCGGCAATTTCTAATGCAGTGATTTTCATGACTGCAAAAATACGGATTTATAAAGAATTATTGCTTTGGATAACACAAATAATAACGATAAACAGGCTTTGAAAATTGATTAAAGTCCAAATAGTTGATACTTTCAGTTAAAGGAATTGTACAAGTTGATTTATTTATTAAAAGAATCTGAGAATGATCTGAAACATATGTTTGATTTGAAATATTTCCAGAAAAAACAAAATAATCATGATAAGATTTTTTAATATCCGTGTCTTTGAGTTGGTCAATTTTTTTTTCTACATCAATCTTTTTAAAAGCTTCATTTTGAATTTGTACTTTTGGTAAATCCCTGTATATAATTTGTTTTGAGAGTGTACTTAAAACAAAATCTTCATGATGCGTCCAACTTTTTAGAAGATGCATAATATCTGAATCATCCAGAAGAAGATAACTGTTTAAGACTGAATCAGGAAGTTCTTTTTCTGAACTTAGCCTTATTAGAGGGTACAAAACATGCGAAACAGGGATGTCTTCTTTTTTATTAGCTATCAAATAAAAAAAACGATGTAAAATTTTTACAAGTACTAACTCAGCTGCTAAACTAGTTTTATGTAAATAAACTTGCCAATACATTAAACGTCGAGCAAGAAGAAATTTTTCCAATGAATGAACAGCCTTTTCTTCAAATACCAAATTCTCTTCTTCTACATTCATCATAGCTATAATTCTATCTGTATTAATATTTCCTTCCGTAACCCCTGTATAAAAACTGTCACGTTTTAAATAATCCAATCGATCTACGTCAATTTGTCCAGATACTAGTTGATACATAAACTTTCTATTATAATTATTGGTGAAAATTTTAATAGCAAGGTCAAGTTTTCCATTAAATTCTGCATTTAGTTTTTTGATAACTTTAAGAGAAATAACTTCATGCGAAACTCCTTTTATTAAAATATTTTCTGAAGCATGTGAAAATGGACCATGACCAATATCATGGAGTAAAACCGCTATTTTCATAGCTTCAATTTCTTCATCTGAAATTTCAATTCCTTTTTGTTTAAGGACATTTACAGTCATTCGCATTACATGCATTGCTCCAATAGCATGTTCAAAACGAGTATGGTGAGCACCTGGATATACTAAGTTTGAAAGCCCCATCTGTGATATTCTTCTAAGACGTTGAAAAAAAGGGTGATTAATAAGTTGTAATATTAAGTCGCTATCTATAGGAATAAAACCATAAATTGGGTCGTTAAATAATGTTTTTTTAGATTGCACAATGAGTTATAATTTTCAAATATAACATAATGGATCGGATCAAAATTCTATGGGTAGATGATGAAATTCAAATGTTGAAATCACATATGCTTTTTTTAAAAGAAAGAGGTTATGATACAACACCTTGTACTAATGGGCAAGATGCCTTAGATTTAGTAAATAATAACAATTATGAAATAGTTCTTTTAGATGAAAATATGCCAGGATTAAATGGCATAGAAACACTCGAAGAGATTAAGAAAACAAAACCATTTCTTCCAGTGATCATGATCACAAAAAATGAAGAGGAACGAATTATGGAGGATGCAATTGGAGCTAAAATATCTGATTATTTGATCAAACCTGTTAATCCAAATCAAATTTTATTATCACTTAAAAAAAATCTAGATCAAAAGACGCTAATTGCTAAAAAAACAACTCAGAATTATCAAAAAGACTTTGTGGACTTATCAAATTCTTTAAATTCTCTGCTTACCCACCATGATTGGGTGAATCATTATGAAAATTTAATTCGTTGGGAAATGGAGCTTGAAAACTTAGATGATCAGAGCATGTTTGAAATTTTTAAGTCTCAAAAAAAAGAAGCCAATAATCTTTTTTCAAAATTCATTGAGAAAAACTACTCAAATTGGATATCTAATAATGATGGCCCATTGTTATCGCACCAAATTTTTAGAAAATCTATTTTTCCGAAATTGAAACAACATAAGCCCACAATTCTTTTAGTCATCGATAATTTACGTTTAGATCAATGGAATGTCATTCGTAGTGAATTTTTGAATTCCTATATAGTTGATAACGAAACCAGTTATTTTAGTATTCTGCCAACAGCAACACAGTATTCGAGAAATGCTTTTTTTGCAGGTTTAACTCCACTAGAGATTCAAAAACAATATCCTGAGTGGTGGAAATATGATCATGAAGAAGGAGGTAAAAATTTAAATGAAGAAAATTTGTTAAGAGCTCAATGTTTACGTCTAGGGATTGATAGGCCAATCAGCTATCATAAATTAAATGAAATTAGTAAAAGTCAGCAGTTAATTAAAACCTTACAGAATCATATTCATGAATTCCTTACAGTTATAGTTTTTAATTTTGTTGATATGATATCACATGCTAAAACAGAAATGGAAATGATAAAAGAATTAGCTCCAAATGATAAAGCCTACAGATCATTGACATTAAGCTGGTTTAAAAATAGTTCACTCAAAAAATTAATTGATAAAGCAGCTAAGTTAAATTACCAATTAATTTTAACTACTGATCACGGAACAATTAATGTAACCAATCCAAGTGAGGTTATTAGTGATAAAGACACAAGTATGAATTTAAGATATAAAACAGGAAGAAGTTTAACTTTTAAATCTAAAGATGTCTATGATTGTGTAAGTCCTGGCGATTTAAAACTTCCTTCAATTTCACTTAATAGCCGCTATATTTTCTCTAAAGGAGACAACTATTTTGTGTATAAAAAAAATTACAATCATTTTGCAAATTTCTTTCGCCAAACTTATCAGCATGGAGGGATTTCACTTGAAGAAATGATAGTGCCATTTGTTGTTTTAAATCCTCGTAAATAATAAATTTGCAAAATGTTGATTACTTACGAGCTTTCTGATATAAATGCAATTTGCAATTTATTAATTCAAGATTTTTCAACTAAAGTAATTCGCATAGATGGAGATATGGGAACAGGAAAGACAACTCTTATTTCAAGTCTTTGTAAATCCCTTGGTGTCAAAGAGACCATTTCAAGTCCAACATTCTCTTTAGTTAACACATATCATATTGGAAATGAAAAAATATATCATTTTGATTTTTATCGTCTAAAAAACGAAAATGAGGCTATAGATTTTGGATTAGATGAATATTTAGAGTCAGGAAATATTTGTTTTATGGAATGGGCAGAAAAAATTTCTTCTCATCTTCCATTGGAGTATGATCATTACATATTAAATATTGTAGATGAAAAGTATCGGAAAATTGAATCAAAAAGACTAATTAGTTAAGATGAGACTATTTTATCGCTTAGGATACTATTTAGCTGGGTTTTCTGTTGGTTTAATTTTTTTAGTCTTCATTTTTAGTGGAAAAAAGACTAGCTGTAATTATAGTCCATCTGCTCGTGTCAAAAATAATTTTTCACAAAAAAAAATTGAAATTCTCCCTAAAATTAATATTAAATATCCTTATTTGAATGATAGCATTTTAAAAGTGTTTATTGCTCAAGGAAAAATTGATTTCATAAAGAGTGACACAAAATTAGATTCATGTAAGACGTATCATGTTAATATCGTGCATCATGAAGATTCCTTTTTAAAAGTGGCAAATTGTAAGAAAAAATTAATTGTAATAAAAGCTAAACTTCCTTAATACTTCTTCTTTTTAACTCTTTCCTGATTAAATATAATTCACGTGATGTTTGACTACTAACTGATGAGTTCTCTTGAGCCCTACGAATCAAATACGGAATAACCTCTTTAATTGGTCCGTAAGGAATATATTTTACAACCTGATAACCTTTAGATGCCAAATTAAATGAAATATGATCTGCCATTCCATAAAGTTGGGAAAACCAAATCTTACTATAATTATTGGGAAGATTATTTTTTTTCATCCAATCTATCACTTTAATTACACTCTTTTCGTTATGTGAACCCAAAAAAAGCTCACATTCTTTAATACGATTGAGAATATAGTCTAGAGCTGTATTAAAATTCTTATCAGTAGCACTTTTACTACTGCATATTTTTGAAGAAACACCCAAATCTAATGATCTTTTATTTTCCTTTTCAATGTAAGCTCCTCTAACTAGTTTTATCCCTATTTTGAATTTTTTCTTTACAGATCTTTTGAAAAGGTTGTCCAAATATTTTAAACGATCTTTTCGATAAAGCTGTACTGTTGTGAAAATTAAAGTCTTTTTGTGATTAAATTTCATCATCATATCTTCAGAAATTTCGTCAATAGCATCCTGAACCCATGACTCCTCTGCGTCAATAAGTATTCGAACATTTAATTTATCTGCATAAGAACAGCATTTTTCAATTCTTTTTATTATTCGATTCCAAGATTCTGATTCTTTAAAATCTAAAGCTACCCCACTACTCTTTTTTTCAAACAAAGAAAAAGATCCAAAACTTGTAGTTTTAAAAACAGTAAAAGGAAGTGCACTTGTATTCTTCGAAAAAGAAATTGTTTCTATAGTTTTCTCAACATTTATATCCATTTCTGATTCTGAATTTTGATGTTCCGCAGCATAATGCATATATGATTTTACACCCATTTTATCAAGTCTGTCAACAAGCTCAATAGAATCTTCTTTTTTTAATCCTCCACAAAACTGTTTAAAAATAGTATGCTTAAAGAGTCCAATTATCGGCAATCTGTATCTTAATGTAAATTGAGCGATTTTACTTCCAAAAAAAACAATCCTTTTGTTTGATATTATTCTTAATAGATATAATGCACGGTAAAGTTCTTTGTCAGTTTTATGGATATAGGCCTGCTTGGTGTTATTAAAAATCATTAATTAAAATTAATTTTTATCTCCTAAAAGTGGAACAAACTGAAAGGTTCCAAAAGTTTCTTTGTCAAAAGATTTTTCAGAAGTCCTTGTAAATCGCATCATTTGTTGCTGTTTTTGACCAACAGGGATGACCAATTTTCCTCCAATTTTAAGCTGCTGTAATAGATTTTGTGGTACCTCAGGAGCTCCTGCAGTGACAATTATCCTATCAAAAGGTGCGGCATCTGGAAGTCCTTTATAGCCATCTCCGAAAATAACTCTTTTTGGACGTAAATTTAACTTATTAAAAAGGAGTTGCGTTTTTTTAAAAAGTTCTTTTTGTCTTTCTAAAGTATATACATTTGAGGTAATTCCAAGAAGAATAGCTGTTTGATAGCCTGATCCGGTTCCGATTTCCAAAACTTTATGTCCCGCGATAAGCTCCAAAAGTTGCGATTGGAAGGCCACAGTATAGGGCTGGGAAATAGTTTGATTTGCAGCTATTGGATAGGCTTGGTCTTCGTAAGAAAAATTTATAAGACCTTGATCCATGAACCAGTGCCTAGGTGTATTTAGCATTGTCATTAAAACTGACTCTGAACTAATACCTTTCTCCCTAAGTGTATTAACTAACTGCCTTCTTAAACCCTGATGTTTTTTGGAATCCTCCACTGAAGCAAAATTAAATTAGTTCACCAACATATTATAAATTTGATTTAATTTTTTAATAAAAATTGTTAAGATTGAGTTCTTACTAATTCCTTCAAAAAAAAACATGATTGCTACACTTAATTATTTTAACATTTGATATTAATTCAAAATGGAACTTCTCCAGCTCCTTTTCGTATTATTTTAAATGGTAATTCTGTAACATCGATTACAGTAGAGGGAATATTGCTTCCATATCCATCTGAAAGCATAAGATCAATTTCATTATTCCAATGTTCTAAAAGTTCATTTGGATCTGTTGTGTAATCTAAAATCTTATCCGTATCATGTATAGAAGTACATACTATTGGAGCGCTAAGTAATGGGAGTAAACTTCTCAATACATGGTGATTGGAAATCCTTACTCCTATAGTTTTTCGCTTTTGAAAAGGTCTTGGGAGTTTTTGTGCAGCATCCATTACAAAAGTATAGGGCCCAGGAAGTAGCTTTTTAATTAATTTAAAGACTTTAGAGTTCATCGGTTTAACAAATGATGATAATGAGCCTATATCTTCAAAAATAAAGCTCAATGGCGCATGCTCTAGTTTAGCTCCTTTAATATTTGCTAAGCGTACTAAAGCATTTTCTTTTGTGGATAAGCATCCAATTGCATAAACAGTATCTGTCGGAAAAATTATCATACTACCGTTCTCTAAAAACATAGCAGCTTCTTTAATATATTTTTCATTCAAGGTCTCCGAATAAAATGTCCTTAATTTGTCAATAAACATTATTCTATTTTAAGTTTTGCAAAACGTAACAAAAGATTTTTTTTTCCAAAGTCTTTAAAAGAAATAAGAGCTTTGCGGTCTTGCCCCTTACCTTCTATATTTTCAATTACTCCTTTACCGAAGCGTGCATGTTCAACCATCATTCCTTCTGTTAATCCTTTGACATCTTGATTGACTTGTAAAGGTTTATTATTGTCTATTTTACGTATTTTTTTTAGTTGAGAAAATGTAGGGCTTGAAATGGTTCTTTCTTTGACTTTAAAATCTTTTTTTACCTCCGACGGATTATCAAAAATAGAGGCTTTTATTAGTGGTTTGAAACTATAGTCGTCCTTTGGTTTAATGTGATCTACATACTGAGAGTCAATTTCTTCAATAAAACGACTCGGCTCACTATCAATTAACTTTCCCCAACGATAACGCGATAATGTATAAGAAAGAAAAGCTCTTTCTTTAGCACGAGTCATGGCAACATAAAATAAGCGTCTTTCTTCTTCTAATTCGCTGCGTGTATTAAGTGACATGGCTGAGGGAAATAAGTCTTCTTCTAAACCAACGATAAAGACGTAAGGAAATTCCAAACCTTTGGCCAAGTGAATAGTCATAAGCGCCACACGATCAATATTTGGGTCTTCATCTTTATCTAAATCTGTGGCTAAAGCAACATCTTGTAGAAACTCAGCCAAATTGCCGGATGAATCAACAATTTCAAGTTGACCTTCTGTGAAATCACGAATTCCATTTAATAATTCTTCTATATTCTCAATACGAGCTATTCCTTCGGGTGTAGCATCTTTTTTAAGCTCTTGGACAATACCTACCTTTTTTGTAATTAAATCAGTTATTTCAAAGGCATTGAATGATTCGTTTTCAATTTGAAAACGTTTTATAAGCGTTGCAAAGTTCATTAGCTTCTCAAGAGTACCACTATTAATAGGAACGCCCAGTTCCCTCGCTCTATCCAATGTCTCAAAAAGAGGTAAATTATGATTTTTAGATGCAACCACAAGCTTATCAACCGTTGTTTGACCAATTCCTCTTGGAGGATAATTAATTATCCGTTTTAAGCTTTCCTCATCATTTGGATTTACAACAAGTCTTAAATAAGCAAGTATATCTTTAATCTCCTTTCTCTGATAAAAAGAAAGTCCTCCATAAATACGATATGGGATATCACGTTTACGCAATGCATCTTCCATTGCTCTGGACTGGGCATTGGTTCTATACAAAATAGCAAAATCATCATTTTTGCGTTGCTCTTCCATTTTAAATGTAAAAATACTTGAAGCTACATGCCGGCCTTCCTCAGAATCTGTAGCTAGACGATTTATTCGCACTAGATCTCCTTTATCATTGGATGTCCAAACCACTTTATCAATCTTATTCTTATTGTAACTTATAATAGAATTAGCCGCATTTACAATTGTTTTGGTTGATCGGTAATTTTGTTCTAATCGATACAGTGAAACATCTGAGTAATCCTTTTGGAAATTTAAAATATTATTGATATTTGCTCCTCGAAAAGCATAAATACTTTGAGCATCATCACCTACAACGCATATATTCTGATAACGATCAGAGAGTGCTCTAACAATTAAGTATTGCGAATGATTTGTATCTTGATACTCATCTACTAAAATATACCGGAACCGATCTTGATATTTGGCCAAAACATCAGGGTGTCGATTAAGTAGCTCATTAGTCCTTAGCAATAAGTCATCAAAGTCCATTGCTCCAGCTTTAAAACAACGATCAACGTATTCCCTGTATATTGAACCCATTTCTGGGCGTTTTGACATTGAATCAGATTCTTGAAGATCTGAATCATTAAAATATGCTTTAACTGTAATTAAACTATTTTTAAAAGCAGATATCCTACTTCGAATTTGTTTAAACTTGTATATATCTTTATCTAATCCTTTTTCT
>JBJKWV010000031.1:0-20135 GCA_045561915.1 Flavobacteriaceae bacterium | reverse complement strand
TCACTTTTTATTCCTAAACTGGAATAAATATATTTGAAACTAGAAAGAAGTTCAGGTTTTCCATCAAGAAGTGCTACATTATGCTCAAAGTGGGCACTTACTTTTCCATCAGCTGTTAAAATAGTCCACCCATCCTTTAGTTGTTTAATACGATGTGTTCCTTGATTTATCATTGGTTCAATAGCCAATACCATTCCGTTTAAAAACTTTTTTCCAGTTCCTCTTTTTCCATAGTTGGGAACCTCTGGCCCTTCATGCATTGTAGCACCTATTCCGTGACCTACAAGTTCACGAACTACACCGTATCCATTACTTTCACAAAGACTCTGTATTTTATGTCCCAAATCTCCTATACGATTTCCTTCTTTAAAACATTTTACACCCTCGTAAAGTGATGCCTTAGTAATTTCAAGCAATTTTTCAACTTCAGGATCAATATTACCAACTGCAAAGGTATAGGCATGATCTCCATAAAAGCCATTTTTTAGCGCACCACAGTCAATTGAGATTATATCTCCTTCTTCAAGAGGAATATCATTTGGAATCCCATGAACAATTTGGGAATTAGGGCTTATGCATAATGTATTTGGAAAGTCATATAGTCCTAGGAATCCCGGTTCGGCTCCCTGATCTCGGATATATGTTTCCGCTATCTTGTCTAATTCCAGCGATGTTACACCTGGTTTAATTTCTGAAGCAAGTACCCCAAGAGTTCTAGACACAATGAGAGCACTTTCACGAATTAATTCAATCTGTTCAAGAGATTTTAAAATTATTGATCCCATATTAAAAGCTAAAACATACGTTTATATAATGCTGTTTTTTCAAAATTTTCATTTTTTTACTAATAATGAATTTCTGTCCATCGCTTTAGGAATATCCACTTCTAATAAATCCAGAATTGTTGGAGCTATATCACCTAAAATTCCAGAATTGATTTTCTTTTTTTCTGAATCAACCAAAATAATTGGAACTGGATTGGTTGTGTGGGCAGTATTTGGGCTACCGTCAGGATTAATCATTGTTTCGCAATTACCGTGGTCAGCAATAACTAAACTAGCATAGTCTTTTTTTAGGGCAGTATTCAAAACATCTGCGGCACATTGATCCACGGCTTCACATGCTTTGATCGCAGCTTTTAGATTTCCAGTATGCCCTACCATATCAGGATTTGCAAAATTAAGACAAATAAAGTCAGGAGAGTCATTTTCAATTTTTTCAACTATTGCATCTCGTATTTCAAATGCACTCATTTCGGGTTTTAAATCGTATGTGGACACTTTAGGCGAGGGACACAAAATCCTTTCCTCTCCAACAAAAGGGACTTCTCTTCCTCCATTAAAAAAGAATGTAACATGTGGATATTTTTCTGTTTCTGCAATACGAACTTGGGTTTTTCCAGCTTTAGCCAATACTTCGCCCAGTGTGTCTTTAAGATTATTTTTATCAAAAACTACTTTTACGCCTTTGAAAGTTTCATCATAATTTGTAAGTGTAACATAATAAAGATCAAGAGGTTTCATTTTATATTTTGGGAATACTTTTTGCGAAAGCGCCTGAGTAAGCTCTCTGCCACGATCCGTCCTAAAATTGAAAAAGAGTACGACATCACCTTGCTCTATTAATGCTAGAGTATTTTCTTTTTTTAATGGTTTGATAAATTCATCTGTAATTCCTAAATCATAACTCTCTTGAAGACTTTTTTCAAAATTACTAGATGAAGTTCCTTTTCCATGAACCAGAAGATCATATGCAAGTTTAACTCTATCCCATCTTTGATCTCTATCCATGGCATAATAACGACCTATCAAAGAAGCAAATTTTGTTCTTTTATCCTCTAGTTTATTTTCAATTTGATTAATAAATTTTTTCCCTGACTTTGGATCAACATCACGTCCGTCCGTAAAAGCATGTAGGTAAACCCTGGGAAGTTTATAATCCTCAATTAAATCCAGTAATCCTTCAAGATGGCTTATATGAGAGTGAACCCCACCGTCTGATAATAGTCCCAAAATATGAACTTTTTTTTCTTTATTCCTAGCATATTCAAGACAATCAGTTAGAACTTTTTCATTTTGAAGTCCATTATTTTTAATTACCAAGTTTATTTTTGCTAAATCCTGGTAAACAATTCTTCCTGCACCTAAATTCATATGACCTACCTCACTATTTCCCATTTGTCCCTCTGGTAAACCAACATGAACACCGTCTGTTCTCAATGTGTTGTGAGCATAGTTTTTATAAAGTGAATCTATGAAAGGAGTTTGCGCCTGGTCATGTGCTGATATTTTTTTATCAGTAGCATTTCCCCAACCGTCCAAGATCATTAAGAGAGTTTTTTGGGACATTTATTTTTTTATAAAGATACAAATTTGCATGCTCTTCAATAAATTCAATAAGCTGAAAAAAAAACTGTTTCTTTGTAAAAAAAGAGTTGAAAAAAGGCCTTGTTTATAGATCTACAGGAAGTTGGTACACGGTAAAGGCCGAAGGGGTTTTTTATACTTGTAGAATAAAAGGTAAATTTCGTTTGAGAGGAATAAAAAGTACTAACCCAGTTGCAGTTGGGGACCATGTGATTTTCGAAGTTGATAATCAAACAAAAACATCTAAAGGAACAATAGTAGAAATCGAACAACGACAAAACTACATTGTTCGTAAATCTGTAAATCTTTCAAAACAGACTCACATTATAGCATCAAATATTGATCAATTATTTTTGCTGATCACCTTGAACAATCCGCCTACATTCGTTGCTTTCATAGATCGGTTTTTAGTTACAGCAGAAGCTTATCAAATCCCATCTATTTTAGTTTTTAATAAACTGGATACCTATACTTCAGAACAAATGAAGGAGATTGATGATTTGGCAGCTATATATAAAAAAATTGGATACCGGACATTAAAAATTTCAGCTAGTGAAGGTCATAATATTAATGAAATTGAGAGTATTATGAAAAATAAGGTAAGTGTATTTTCAGGACACAGTGGTGTTGGGAAGTCAACCCTAATAAACTATTTAGCACCAGATTTGAATTTAAAAACAGCTTCCATATCAGATCAACATCAACAGGGGAAACACACTACAACTTTTGCTGAAATGTTTGACTTACCTAATGGGATGAAGTTAATAGATACTCCTGGAATAAAAGGCTTTGGTATAGTTAATATGAAAGCTGAAGAAGTTGGAAATTATTTTCCAGAATTTAAAAAATTAAAACCCATATGTAAATTTCATAATTGTTTACATCAAAGTGAACCCGGATGTGCTGTTATAAGTGCTTTTGACGCTGGGGAAGTATCAGAAACTAGATATAAAAATTATTTACAAATATTAAAAAATGATGCGACTTATCGTTAAAAAAAAATATTATGAGAGTTGTTTTACAAAGAGTCAGAAAGGCTAAGGTTAAAATTGAAGAAACCCAAGTTGATGAAATTGGTCAAGGAATTTTAGTACTACTTGGGATTGAGAAGACTGACGATATTGAAGATGTTGATTGGTTGGTTAATAAAGTAATTAATCTGCGAATTTTTCAAGACAAAAAGGGAGTTATGAACAAATCTTTATTAGATGTTGGAGGTGAGTTAATGGTAGTGAGTCAGTTTACGCTAATGGCAGCAACAAAAAAAGGAAATCGTCCTTCTTATATAAGAGCTTCAAATCACGAACACGCTACTCCTCTATATGAGTATTTTATTCAAAAGGCTAATACTATTTTAGAGTCAAATGTTGCAACTGGATCTTTTGGAGCAATGATGCAAGTGACTTTGGAAAACGATGGTCCTGTAACTTTTTTCATAGATTCTAAGCAAAAGGAATAGGTCTTAAATAATATTTACTTCTGTTTCTAAAGAGATATTAAAAGTCTCTTTTACTTTTAATTGGATCTTTTTTGCAAGATTTAAGATTTCTTTGCCTTTGGCTTTCCCATGATTAACAAGAACCAATGCTTGCTTTTTATGGACACCAGCATCACCATTACGAATACCTTTAAATCCCAATTGGTCTATTAGCCAAGCAGCAGGGACTTTAACATGTTTGTCATAACTAGGGTAGGAAGGGAGTTCAGGATAAGTTTGTTTAAGTAGTTCATAATGAGCTACAGAAATTAAAGGATTTTTAAAAAAACTACCACAGTTGCCTATTTTTTTTGGATTTGGAAGTTTGGATTCGCGAATTGCAATTACTGCTTTTGCAACCTCTCTGATATCAGGAAGGTAGTTTTCCTCAAATTGGTTTTTTATCAAACCGTAATCAATTTTTATTTGATGTGGAAATTTTTGAAGTTGAAAACATACTGATGTAATAATATATTTTCTTTTTTTATGAGTTTTAAAAACTGATGATCTGTAATTGAATTCACAATCTTTTTTTTCAATAATTTCTTCCTTAAGTGTATTTACGTTAAAAGCTTTACATGATTTAAAAACTGATGATAATTCAACTCCATAAGCTCCAATATTTTGAATTGGTGCTGCTCCTACACTTCCTGGAATCAGAGCTAAATTTTCAACACCACCGAAATTCTTATCCAAGCACCATAAAACAAATTCATGCCAATTTTCTCCAGCTTGCACTTCTACAATCACAGTTTTTGAAGTCTCATTTAAAACTTCTATTCCTTTATTGTCTATAAGTAGGGTAAGTCCTTTGAAGTCTTCCGTAAAAAGAATATTACTTCCACCTCCTAAAACATTAAATGCGAGATTTTTATTTCTTTGTAGAATTTCTTTGAGCTCAAGGGTGTCGAATACTTTATAAAAGTATTTTGTTTGGACTTCAATCCCAAATGTGTTGTAGGGCTTTAAAGAAAAGTTCTCTTTAAATTGAGGCATTTTTCAATTTACAAATTTCTTGTAGGCTTCCAATGCTTTTTCTAAAATAGTTGCTGCTAAAATAAGTTTTTTCTGATCTAAAATAAATGCTATTCTAACTTCATTAAGTCCGACATTAGGTGATGAGTAAAAACCTTTTGCGGGAGCTAACATTACTGTTTGATTGTTTAGGTTAAAGTCTGTCAATAAAAATCTTGAAAAGTCTTCAGCGTCTTTTACGGGTAATTTAACTATGCAGTAAAAGGCCCCCATAGGTTTTGAAACTTCAACATAAGGGATTTGCTCCAATTGTTTGATGAGGGTATTTCTTCTGGCGGTATATTCATTTATTACTCCCTTTAAATAGCTTTCTGGAGCAGAAAGTGCCGCTTCACTTGCCAATAAGGCATAGGTTGGGGGTGAAAGCCGAAGGTGAGCAAATTTTAATACGTTTTTAATAAATGCATTGTTTTTAGAAACTATTGAACCAACACGAGCGCCACACATGCTATATCTTTTAGAAACAGAGTCAATCATCACTGTGTGCTGACTAAACCTTTGATTACTCAAAACAGAATAATGTGGTTCGCCACCATGAATAAACTCTCTATAAACTTCATCAACAATTAAGAAAATATCATGTTTTAAGGCAAGTTCACATAAGGTATCAATTTCTTTTTTACTGTAAACATAACCTGTTGGATTACTAGGGTTGCATAATAGAATAGCTTTAGTTTTTGGTGTAATCTTTTCATTAATATTCTCCATTGCTGGAAGCTGGAATTGAGAGTTAAATTTAGAGATTACGGGTACAACACGAATACTTGAAGCACTAGCAAAACCATTATAATTTGCATAAAATGGCTCAGGAATAATAATCTCATCGTTTGCATCACAAATCACATTTAGTGCAAATGTCAATGCTTCACTTGCACCTGTAGTCACTATAATATCATCCAAAGTGACATTTATATTATGTTTACTATAATAGCCGACTAGTTTTTCCCTGTAAGATAAACTCCCTTGCGAAGAGCCATATGGTAATAAATTCAAATTTGAGCTTGTTACAGCCTCGATGGCTTCTTTGGGTGCTGCAATATCTGGTTGTCCAATGTTTAGATGAAGCACTTCTACTCCCTTTTCTTTAGCTTTGTCAGAAAATTTAACAAGTTTTCTGATTGGTGAGGTTGGAAGGTCAATTCCTTTTTTTGATAGTAGAGGCATGATTCAATTAAAGATGCAAAAATAACAGTTTTTTTTACCATCAACCACAATTTTAAACCACAAAAAATTCAATGGAGCTACTTAGAAAGATCCTTTGAACTTTTATTGGATTGGGAGTACAGAACCTTTAAGTTTTAATTCAACAATTTGATTGTTTTTTTGATTAGTATATACTCTGATTGTTTTTCTAAAAGGCCCCACTCTTTTAGTGTCATAACGAACAATAATCTCACCGGATTTACCAGGACCAATCGGAGCATCAGGTTTTTTTGGAATAGTACATCCGCAACTGGATTGAACGTTAGTAATAATTAATTCTTCATTTCCGATATTTTTAAAATTAAAAATACGCTCTCCATCGCTTCCATTTTCTATTATTCCATAGTCAATGACGGTACTCTTGAATTCTATTTGTGGAGACGTTTTTTGAGCATAGATCGAAAGGCTAAAAATGAAAAAAAAATATAGGTATTTCGTTGTTTTCATAAAAAAGATTTAGTTAAAAAAATAAATTTTTCTTTATTAAAGAGTCATTATGTTTATAACATTAGTGTTCCTACTTTTGTAAAACAAATCTAGAGTAAAAATTTCACATGGAAATACCTTCCAAATTTGATGCAAAGAAAATAGAGGATAAGTGGTATGCCTTTTGGCAGGAAAAAAAATTTTTCAAATCTATACCTGACAAGCGAGAGCCATATACCATAGTTATACCACCTCCAAACGTTACGGGTGTATTGCACATGGGGCACATGTTGAACAATTCTCTTCAAGATATAATTATTCGCCGTTCGAGAATGAGAGGTTATAATGTTTGTTGGGTACCAGGAACTGATCATGCTTCTATTGCTACAGAAGCAAAAGTAGTTGATAAATTAAAATCTGAAGGAATCCAGAAAAGCGATTTGACTCGAGAAGAATTTATGAATCATGCATGGGATTGGACAGAAGAATTTGGAGGAGTAATTTTGGAACAATTAAAAAAATTAGGCTGCAGTTGTGACTGGGATCGAACAAAGTTTACTTTGGATCCCGAAATGACAGAGTCCGTGCTTCAGGTTTTTGAGAAGCTTCATGATGAAGGATTAATTTATAAAGGATTTCGAATGGTAAATTGGGATCCAGAAGCTCAAACTACACTTTCCGATGAAGAAGTACTTTTTGAAGAAAAAAATGGAAATCTTTATCATATTGCTTACCAAGTTGTGGATAGTGATGAAAAAATAATTGTAGCCACAACACGACCAGAAACCTTATTGGGAGATACAGCAGTTTGCATTCATCCCGAAGATGATCGTTATTCACACTTAAAAGGGAAAAAAGTTTACGTCCCATTAATAAATCGTGTAATTCCTATCATAGAGGACGATTATGTCGCAATGGATTTTGGAACTGGCTGTTTAAAGGTTACACCTGCTCATGACTTTAATGATAAACTTTTAGGTGAAAAGCACCAACTTGAAGTTATTGACATCTTCAATCCAGATGGAACTATAAATAAAAATGGTGGAGAATATAAAGACTTAGATCGTTTCAAAGCTAGAAAGATTATTGCTCTCGATTTAGAGTCTCAGCAATTTTTAATCAAAACAGAACCACATGTCCATAAAGTTGGGGTTTCTGAGAGAACAAAGGTTGTTGTGGAACCTCGTTTATCTGATCAGTGGTTCCTAAAAATGAAAGAACTAGCTAGGCCCGCAATAGATGGGGTTCTAAATTCAACTGACATAGAACTATTACCTGAAAAATTTAAAAGTACCTACCGTCATTGGATGGAGAATATTCGTGATTGGAATATTTCCAGGCAACTTTGGTGGGGTCAACGAATTCCAGCTTATTATTATGGAAATAGCAGGGAAGATTATGTAGTTGCTATAGATGAACTTAAGGCATTGGAAAAAGCAAAAATAAAAAGTGGAAACGATAGTTTAACTCTAGATGATATTTATCAAGACGAAGATGTTTTAGATACTTGGTTTTCATCATGGTTATGGCCTATTTCTGTTTTTGATGGTATTCGAAATCCAGAAAATAAAGAAATACAGTACTATTATCCAACTCAAGATTTAGTTACTGGGCCCGATATTTTGTTTTTTTGGGTAGCCCGAATGATTATGTCTGGGTACGCCTTTAGAGGCGAAAAGCCTTTTTCTAAAGTATATCTTACTGGTCTAGTAAGAGATAAAAAGGGAAGAAAAATGTCCAAACAACTGGGAAACTCTCCTGATGCTTTAAAACTAATTGAGAACTACGGTGCTGATGCAGTTAGAGTTGGACTAATGCTTAGTTCCGCTGCAGGGAATGATTTGCTATTTGATGAGTCTTTGTGCCAGCAAGGAAAAAACTTTGCTAATAAAATTTGGAATGCTTACCGCTTGATAGAGGGCTGGGAAATTGAAGAAAGTTTAAAGTCGCCAAAAGTAGCTGCTGAAGCGATTGAGTGGTATGAAAACAATTTTGAAAAAACACTTACTTGGGTTGACGAAAACTTTGAAAAATATAGAATTTCTGACTCTTTAATGTCTATATACAAACTTGTGTGGGAGGATTTTTGTTCATGGTTATTAGAACTTATAAAACCTGAATATGGTCATCCAATTGACCACCAAACCTATAATAAAGTGATCACTTTATTTGAGAAAAACTTAAGAATTCTACACCCGTTTATGCCTTTCTTAACTGAAGAACTTTGGCACTTTATTACCAATCGAAAATCAGATGAGGCACTTACAGTTTCTGCATGGCCTGAACCCCAAAAATTTAACGAAAAATACATTAATGATTTTGGATTGGTTCAACAAATTATTGGAGGTATAAGGAATTTTAGAAATGAAAAAAATATTTCACATAAAGAAAAAATAATCATTCATATTAATACAGATAAGAAAAAAATCAGCTTTGAATCTGCTATATTAAAATTGGGAGGAATATCAGAGATTAATTATTCTATTCCCCCTGAAGATTTTGTTGGGGGAAGTTTTAGAATTAATAATTTAGAATTTTTTATTCCAACCAATATAACAGAAGATCCGGAATCAGAGAAGCAAAAATTAATTCATGAACTCAATTATACTAGAGGATTTTTAGCTTCGGTTAAAAAGAAACTTTCTAATGAACGTTTCGTTGCAAATGCACCAAAAAAAGTTATTGATTTAGAGCAAAAAAAGGCATCAGATGCCCGAGAGAAGATTTTCCTGATTGAAAAGAATCTTGAATCGTTTTAAGCAAGATGAGCAATTTTTTGAACACCTCCTTTTACAGTATCATTCACTTTTACATCGATATTTGTTTCTAGAGGCAAAAAGAGGTCTACTCGAGATCCGAATTTAATGAACCCAGCATCTTCTCCTTGCACAACCTTTTTTCCTATCTCAGCATAATTAACTATTCTGCGTGCAACTGCCCCTGCTATTTGACGATATAATATTTCCCCAAATTTGTCATTTTCAATTACAACTGAAGTTCTCTCATTAAGTTCTGAAGATTTTGGATGCCAAGCCACTAAATATTTTCCAGGGTGGTATTTACTAAACTTAACAAAACCACTCATGGTATAACGAGTAACATGAACATTTAAAGGAGACATGAAAATCGATATTTGAAGACGCATATCTTTAAAATACTCTTTTTCAAAAACTTCTTTTACAATTACAACTTTTCCATCAACCGGTGCAATGAGGTGTTTATCATTTATTGGAGTAATTCTTTTTGGATTTCTAAAAAACTGTAGAATTAAAATTAATAAAATTACCATTGTGGCTTGAACTATCATTCTTAACCATTCTAAGGAAATTTTGTACTCAGCTAAAACTGCAATTACTGCAAAAAGAATAAATGATGTAATAATAATTTGAGATCCTTCTTTATGAAACATAGTTGACTAACATTAAAAATAAATAAGCAAATGGAGCAGTAAATAGGACGCTATCCATACGATCATAAAACCCCCCGTGACCTGGAATTAATGAACCACTATCTTTAACCTTTGCTTGGCGTTTAAATTTTGATTGGATTAAATCACCTACAGTAGAAGTTATAGTTGTAATCATTGCCAAAATAGGGAAAGTCCAATAGGGGTATGCTGGATGATGAGGTATTAAAATAAAGCTAATCAAGAAGCATATCAATGCACCTCCCCAAAATCCTTCCCAGGTTTTTTTGGGCGAGATAACTGGAAATAAAAGTCTTTTACCTAAACTTTTTCCGGATAGATATGCAAAACTATTATTAGTCCAAATAAGAAGATACATGCTTATTGAAACACCATTTTTGAAAGATGAGTCAAGAGAGGAAGTAGCAATAATAAAATATCCAGATGCCACTATGTATAAAATTGTTAATCCACTTTTCTGTAAAGGTAAAGGATTTATTTTTTTCTTTTTAAACAAGAAATAGGTCAGCAAAAAATTTATTCCAATGCAAGCTATAATTAAGCTTATGTGTAAATAAGAGTTTAAAGTTTGATTGAAAAATTGATACACAATGACTCCAAATAAAATAAATGGAACTGGACTTTTATATTGTATTAATTTTTGGAATTCATAAAGAGCTAGAGAGGAAAAAGTAAACACAACTATGATAAAAAAAACATCTGAAATAAGAGCTGCTGAAATGATTAGAGCCGCATAGAGAAATCCAGATATGCTCCTTATAATCAATTCTTTCATAGGTTTAATAATCTTCTAATAACAAATATATGTTTTTTGAGCTAGTCTGCTGGGTTTGATTTTTTTTATGGTTTGCATCTTCTCTTTTAATGTTTAGTGTGGTTATGTTGGTTGGAATTGTATCAGAGTATTTATTTTTTAATTTCGTCATTCCTTGACTTACGTCTCTTGTGATCTGACGAATATGTGCTGATACAATAATAGTTTTGGGAAGTGCTTTTATTTTGAAGTGATTAATTTGATTATTACTTAATAATATTTTACCAGTATTACTTATTAAAAACTCACATTGAATTAAGATTGCTTTAAAATGACCTAATTTTCCTGTTGATTGATCAACACAATCAACATTAAATCGTTGTGCGAGTTTTTGGTTAAGAGATATTGTTTCGCTTTGTTCCCACTTATTTTCTTTAAGAATTTCTTTGAAATTTTTTAAAACTTGATCCGACGTGTCGTTATAAAGAAAAAAGCCCCCCTGAGCTGTAAATCTTTTTGCAAATGCAATGTCTAATGGGTCTTCAATCTCAGGAAGGTAAGGGCTTTTTTTTGGCTTTGGTGTCTGTTTTTTTCCAAAAAGCTTATTCCATAGTCCCATGACCTGAATCATTTTTTATTTAGAGCTTTTGCTTCTTCAATTTTTTCGCTATTCGTTTTAAAAGACCTTTTTCCTAAAATATTTTCTAAATCGTCTTTAAAAATAACTTCTTTTTCTAATAATCGCTCTGCGAGCTGTTTTAGTTTATCTTTTGAATTCTTTAGAAGGCTAATCGCACGACTATACTGTTTTTCTATAATCTTAGAAATTTCTTTGTCAATCACTTGAGCTGTTTCTTCAGAATATGGTTTTGAAAAGCTATAATCGGATTGTCCAGAGGAATCATAATAAGTAATATTCCCAAGAGTGTCATTTAATCCGTAAACTGATACCATTGCTTTAGCTTGGCGGGTAACTTTTTCTAGATCACTCAGTGCTCCAGTAGAAATTTTATTAAAAATAACTTTCTCGGCTGCACGACCTCCTAATGCAGCGCACATTTCGTCTAGCATTTGGTCAGTTCTAACAATTTGTCTTTCTTCAGGCAAATACCACGCCGCACCAAGCGATTGTCCTCTGGGTACAATAGTTACTTTTACTAACGGAGCAGCATGTTCAAGTAGCCAACTAATTATAGCATGACCGGCTTCATGATAAGCAATTGTTTCTTTTTCCTCTGGGGTTATAATTTTGTTTTCTTTTCCAAACCACCCACAATTCGATCTACAGCATCAAGAAAATCTTGTTTTCCAACCGACTTTCTATTTTTACGAGCTGCGATCAAGGCAGATTCATTACACACATTAGCTATATCTGCTCCAGAAAAACCAGGTGTCTGTTTTGATAAAAAATCAATGTCAAGATTTTTTATTGTTTTTATAGGTTTTAGATGCACTTTAAAAATTTCTTTTCGTTCATTTAAGTCTGGGAGATCGACATAAATTTGACGATCAAACCTTCCTGCACGCATTAGTGCTTTATCCAAAACATCTGCTCTATTAGTTGCAGCTATTACAATAACATTTGTGTTTGTTCCAAATCCGTCCATCTCTGTTAGAAGTTGGTTTAAAGTATTTTCACGTTCATCATTGGATCCCGTCATATTACTTTTCCCTCTGGCTCTTCCGATAGCATCAATTTCATCGATAAAAATTATTGAAGGAGATTTATCCTTTGCCTGTTTGAATAAGTCTCTTACTCTAGATGCACCAACGCCAACAAACATTTCAACAAAATCTGAGCCTGATAATGAGAAAAACGGAACTTTAGCTTCTCCAGCGACAGCTTTGGCTAGTAATGTTTTTCCAGTGCCTGGTAAGCCAACAAGTAATGCACCTTTTGGTATTTTTCCACCAAGAATTGTATATTTCTGGGGATTTTTTAGAAAGTCTACAATTTCTTGTATTTCTTCTTTAGCTCCTTCTAAACCTGCAACATCTTTAAAAGTGACTTTTACATCTGTATTTTTGTCGAAAAGTTTCGCTTTGGATTTACCAATGCTAAAGATTTGACCTCCAGGACCGCCAGCTCCACCACCAGACATCCTTCTCATTAAAAAAATCCAAACTCCAATAATAATTATAATTGGTAAAAACCCAATTATAGTATCCATCCATTTGTTTTCAACTGTAATGAATTCTAGACGAAATGGAATTCCTTTAATTCTTGCTTTCTCGAGTTTTTCTTCAAAAAGCTCTAAACTCCCAACCTCAAATTGGTAATGTGGTCCTTGAATATTTTCTTGGCCTAATATATTTTTTGATACTATGCCCTGGTGATCACTTTTATTTAGCGCTTCTGGGGTAAGTGTTACTCGAACACTACTTTTATTTCTAATGACTACAACCTTACTAACATCACCATTGTTTAAAAACTTTTCAAAACTTGAAATATTTGTTTTACTTGTTGATTGCCAATCATTGCCACCAAAAAGACTAAGTCCAAAAAGGACAAAAATAATTGCACCGTAAATCCAATAGATATTAAATTTCTGTGGCGTTGGTTTTTTTTCTTCTTTCATATTGTCTAATAATTTGATATAATTTGGGTGCTTACTGCATCACCCCAAAGCTCTTCAATGTTATAAAATTCTCGAGTTTTTCTTTGAAATACATGAACAACAACGTTAACATAATCAATTAAAACCCATTCAGCTATTTCTAAACCCTCGGTATGCAATGGTTTCTCATGCAATGTTTTACTCACTTTTTTTTTAATTGAATTAACAATTGCTGATACTTGTGTATTTGAGTTGCCACTACAAATCACAAAAAACTCACAAGGCGTATTTTCAATTTTTCTTAAATCCATCTTTTGGATGTTTTCTCCCTTAACATTTTCAATCCCATGGATAATTTTATCCAAAAGTATTTCAGAGCTTTCTTTTTTATTTGGCATTAATTGTCAATCTTTTCAACAAATTTATTACATTTTCTATCGCTTTCGTGATCTTATATGACCTATTTTAAAATAATCAAACTTGATGCCACCCCTTCTACTAATAATTATTTAAAAAATAAATACAAAAGTCGTGATGCTAGAGATGGAGATTTAGTCTGGACAAAAAACCAAACTTCAGGTCGTGGACAACGCGAAAACACCTGGTTTTCAAAACCTGAGGAAAGCTTAACTTTCAGTATTTTCAAACAATACAAAGATGAAAATATATCAAACCCTTTTATTATAAGTATTTTAGTTTCTTTGGGAATTCATGAGGCACTTTCAACAATTCATTTGCCTAACCTTAAAATTAAATGGCCAAACGACATTTTGTCATGTAATAAAAAAGTTGGAGGAATTTTAATTGAAAATTTTTTTAATAAAGGAGACTTAATTGCATCTGTAATTGGTGTAGGATTAAATTTAAATCAATTGTCATTCAATAATTTACCAAATGCAACTTCATTGAGATTAGTTTCAGGAAATTTTTGGCATCAAAAAGAACTTTTAAGTATTCTAACGCAACATTTATATAAATATTTGTACAAAAAAGATTTTCATGACCTAAATGGATTAATTAATCAATATAATGATAAGCTTTGGAGAAGAGATCAAAGAGCACTTTTTGAATCAAAATCTAAAAATTTCGTAGCTATTCCAAAGGGTGTTTCATCCCAAGGAAATTTGATTATTGAGACTACTAAAATGGTAGTAATAGAAAGAGATACTGAACAAATCCGAATGTTATATAACACTAATGGATTTTGGGACTCCAAGTAGAAGGATTTTCCCTCCACGTTTTTAAGCTTTCTAATTGAATTTTATTTATTGTTCCTATTTTGAGAGCTTCTGAAAGTAAATGTTGGTAATTACATAAAGTTTGTAATTTAATTTCAGCCTTTTTAAATTCTTCTTCAGCAGTAGAAAATCCATATGTGAATAGCCCCATCATACCCAAAATTTTAGCTCCTGAATCTTTTAAAGCATTAGCAGCATTCAAACTACTCTTTCCGGTACTTATTAAATCTTCAATAACTACAACCCTGTCTCCACTAGTGAATTTGCCCTCAATCTGATTTTGTTTACCGTGTTTTTTGGGCTCTGGGCGAATATAAATAAATGGTAAATTGAGTTTTTGAGCGACAAGAATACCAATACCAATAGCACCAGTTGCTACCCCCGCGATTACAAGTGAACCATCAAAATCTTCTTTTATTTTTTCTGAAAGAACGTTACTTAAAAAATCTCTCACTTTTGGATAAGAAAGAGCAATTCTATTATCACAATAAATTGGAGATCTCCATCCACTTGCCAAAGTAAATGGATTTTCAGGATTCAATTTAATTGCATTAATTTGTAGTAGATGTAATGCTGTTTGCTGAGCAATATTTTTATTGAAAATCATACACAAATGTATAAAGTTTTTTACAATCAAAAGCCAATCATTTTTACAACCACTCTGAGGGACAACTCAAAAAAAACCCCTTTATTTTTTATTAAATACGCTAATGCGAACTCAATAACAAAAGCACTTAAAGATAAAACCGTAACAGAAGTGTATTTATATCATTCAAATCCAGATAAATTCGAAAAACATTTTTTCAGGATTTTCTCTTCTGTTGAAGCTGCGGGGGGGTTAGTTCAGCACCTGGATGGACGTTTTTTATTTATATATAGAAATAATAAATGGGATCTTCCGAAAGGGAAAATAAAAAAAAATGAAACTCTGATGAAAGCTGCAAAAAGGGAGGTTAGTGAAGAAACTGGTGTAACTGATTTAGAAGTAAAGAAACCTTTACCGATAACTTATCATATTTATAATGCTAATGGAAAATTTAAGGTTAAGATAACTTATTGGTTTTTAATGAGCTCAAATTTTATGGGTTCTCTCCTACCTCAATTCGAGGAAAATATAAAAGTTGCAGTTTGGAAAGAAATAAATGAAATTCCAAAATTGATGGAAAATGCTTATGAAAATATAAAGATTATTTTAGAAGAAATAGATTAAGACTATTTGCTATTTAATACTGCATCTGGAACAAGAGAAGAGTAATCTCCATTATTTTTTATAATTTCTCTTACAATACTGCTACTTATGTATGAATAATCTGCTGCAGTAAGTAAAAAAAGTGTTTCAATACCTGACAATCTTCGGTTCATCTGAGCAATGCTTTTTTCGAACTCAAAGTCTGCCGGATTTCTCAGTCCTCTAACAATAGCGGTGGCTTCTACTGATTTACAAAAATCGATAGTTAAACCTTTAAATGATTTAACCTTGATTTTCATCTCGTTGCTATGGGTTTTATTAATAAAGTCTAATCTCTCTTCTATAGTGAACATATATTTTTTATCTAAGTTTTCACCCACAGCTATGATTAATTCGTCGCACATAGGTAAAGCCCTGTGAATTATATCTTGGTGTCCCAGTGTAATTGGATCGAAAGAACCTGGAAATACGTATCGTTTCATATTTAATATTTTTTAAGAACGTTCAGTCTGTATTAAAATTTGGGTCAAAAATTCTGAAAAATCCATCCCTAGTGCACTTACTTGTTGTGGGATAATACTCTGTTTTGTCATTCCAGGGACCGAATTAATTTCAAGGATGTGAGGCACATTATCAACAAAAATGAACTCACTTCTAACAATACCTTTTAATCCTAATTTAGAATAAATCTTTTTTGATATTTCATTCAAATCATTTTCCCAAACATTAGAGATTTTGGCTGGTGTTATTTCTTTTGATTTTCCTTCATATTTTGCAGAAAAGTCAAAAAAATCGTTCTCTGAAATAATTTCAGTAATTGGGAGTACACAAATTTCATCATCAATTTTTACAACACCTACTGAAACTTCCAGACCTTCCAAAGAACTTTCAACAATAAGTTGAGAATCTTCTTTAAATGCTTTTTCAATAGCACCGACTAAATCGTTTTTTTCATAAACTTTATACACTCCAAAACTACTTCCAGCTCGATTAGCCTTCACAAAACATGGCAAGCCAACATGATCTATAATTTTTTTAATATTAAATTCATCCCCTTTATTAATAGGATAATATTTAGCAGTAGGTATTTTCCATTCTCTCAAGACTGTAAGACAATCTCGTTTATTTAGAGTTAATGCAGCATTATAACTATCGCAGCTCGAGAAAGGAATTCCTAGGAGTTCCCATAGTGAAGCAAGTTGTCCATTCTCGCCTATAGACCCGTGAACGAGATTGAAAACTATATCAATTTTAATTGAAAAATCTAATCCTTGAATAGAAAAGTCTCCCTTAGATATAATGTAGGAGTTATTAAAATCGTCTTTTGCAGTCCAAGATTCTTTTGTTAAAACAATTAAAAACACTTCCCATTTTTCCCTATCAAGCGAAGAGAAAACATTTTTACCACTTTGTAGTGAAATTTCATGTTCAGAGGAATAACCTCCGCAAACAACACCTACTTTTTTTCTATACATTATCTTAAGGTTCTATCACAAAGGTATAGGATTTCAAAGCAATGGAAAAAAAGCTAAGGTTTTATTATCTTAGTAAATCAATAATTACAATGAGTTTTTTACGTTTTATATTTAGCATAACTTTTTTTAAACAACTTGCCATTATTGGTTTTTCATCTGTCTTGTTATTTTTTCTTGTTTCCCTTAGTCTCACCATATACACAAAACATAATAATTATCAAATAGTTCCAAATTTTGAAGGTGTTCAAATAGCTCAATTACCACTTCTAATAGAAAATGAAAATTTACGGTATGAAATAATTGATTCTTCTCGTTTTGATCCAGAAAAAGCACCGTTATCGGTTATTACACATTTACCCACTAAAGGAAGTGAAGTAAAAGAAAATCGAAAAATATATTTTACAGTAAATCCCAGTGGTTACAGAAAAGTAACAGTGCCCAATTTAATTCAAATTACAAAACGAAATGCCGAGTCAATGATCAAATCATCTGGCTTTGAAATTGGAGATTATTCATATAAGGATAACATAGGAAAAGATATGGTTTTAGAAATCAAGTTTGAAGGTAAGATTATAAAACCAGGAGAATTATTACCTAGGACAAGTAAAATTGATTTAGTACTAGGCAATGGAAATCGATAGATTTAAAGAAGAAATCGAAACTTTAGAGCCTCTTCATGAGCACCATTCATTTATTGCCTCTCAGGGACAGTCTCCACTTAGAGTTGATAAATTTTTAATGACACGCATAGAAAATGCTACAAGGAATAAAATTCAACAAGCTGCAAAATTAGGAAGTATTTTTGTCGGAGAGACAGCTGTAAAGTCAAATTATAAAGTTAAAGGTGGAGATAAAGTTCGAGTTTTGTTTTCTCATCCACCTTATCAAAACTTACTTTTACCTGAAAAGCTACCATTAAATATTGTTTTTGAGGATGATTCTTTAATAGTTGTGGATAAACCTGCAGGTATTGTAGTTCATCCTGGGCATGGAAATTATTCAGGGACCTTACTTAACGGATTACTATTTCACTTTAAAAAATTACCCAAAAATTCTAGTGATCGGCCTGGCTTAGTTCATAGGATTGATAAAGGCACAAGTGGATTGTTAGTAGTTGCAAAAACAGAGTCCGCGATGACTCACCTAGCAAAACAGTTTTTTGATAAAACTTCAGAAAGAAAATATCTTGCATTAGTTTGGGGAGATTTTAAAGAAGAATTTGGAACATATAAAGGGTCAATTGGTCGCAATCCAAAAAACCGATTGCAAATGAAAGTTTTCGAAGACAATTCTCAAGGCAAGGAAGCAATAACTCATTATAAAGTTATGGAACGTTTTGGTTATGTTACCCTATTGGAGTGTCAACTTGAAACGGGGAGGACACATCAGATTAGAGCTCACATGAAATATTTTGGTCACACTTTGTTTAATGATGAGCGCTATGGAGGAAATGTAATTTTGAAAGGAACCAGTTTCTCTAAATACCGTCAATTCGTAGACAACTGTTTTTCATTATTACCGCGTCAAGCTCTACACGCAAAAACATTAGGATTTATTCATCCTACAACTGGCGAAAAATTGAAATTCGATTCTCCTATTCCAAATGATTTTAATGACGCTTTAAAAAAATGGCGTGAATATGCTAAGCATAAGAAATTGTGATAGAAAAGTTGACACTTGAATTGTAATAGAGTTTGTATATAGTTATAAAAGCTCGTAATTTTATTGTAAAATTTTTGTTATGAAAATACTTATATCTCCCGCAAAGTCTCTTGATTTTGAGAGTAACCTCCCCACTAAAATTATCACTAAACCATATTTTGTAAATGAGGCTAATAATATTAATTCTATTCTTAAAAAGAAATCTCCTCAGGATATACAAAAACTTATGACCATTTCAGAAAAATTAGCAGACCTTAATTGGGAGCGAAATCAAAATTTTTCTGCTCAAGAAACTGATAAACAAAAAAATAGAGCTGCTATCTATGCCTTTAACGGTGATGTTTACTCAGGACTAGACCCTTACACTTTACCTGAAGAAAAAATTGATAAAATGCAAATTCAGATCAGAATTTTATCGGGTTTATATGGAATTTTAAGACCATTAGACCAAATACAAGCCTACAGATTGGAGATGGGGACCAAAATTTCAATCGGATCAAATAATAATCTTTACTCTTTTTGGAAAAATAAGGTTACCAATCAACTTAAATCTGAGCTTGAAGATAGAGAGTTAATTCTAAATCTAGCTAGTAAAGAATACTTTAGTGTTATAGATACCAGTTTACTTTCAAACACCATAATAAGTCCAGAGTTCAAAGACTTTAAAAATGGTAAACTTAAAATAATTTCTTTTTACGCTAAAAAAGCTCGTGGATTAATGGCACGCTATTTAATAGATGAGGATGTTTCTGATCTCGAAGGTATTCGTTTGTTTTCGTCAGAAGGTTACAGATACAGTGAAGAGGAGTCTAAAAATGAAACATCTCCAGTTTTTATTAGATAGATTTTAAACCCTTTTCAATCGAATCGCTTTAAATCTGATAAAATACCCAATATGTTCTCTTCAATATACTTTTTTATGAAACTGGGTGTTATATACTGACTTCCCTTAAGATTTTCAGGAACTAATAATCTATTTAAATCCAAGTTTAAATAAGCCTTTAACATTGGAATAGCAATTGGGGCATAACTATAATGCCAAGGTTCATAATTAAAACCCTTTCTTTCAATATTATTAGAGTATGGCCTTAAAAAACCAAATTTAGATGCATTTTCTTCTAACCATACTCTAAGTTCAGAATAAGGCCCATCACCATGGAATTTTTCAGTGAGTAATACATCTCCATTTTTTGTTACAGAGCCATCTATAATATCAATATCTGTCCCCCAATGATGTCTTGAGGTTCCAGGAAGAGTCGAATATTCTATTATTTTATTAATATTTTCAACTGGACTGAATCCTTTAATTTCATTGGACAAATATT
>JBJKWV010000030.1:0-20874 GCA_045561915.1 Flavobacteriaceae bacterium | reverse complement strand
ACCAGTTTATCCCTTGGTATATCTAAATTTATATTTTTTAAATTGTGAACTCTAGCACCTTCAATATGTATTGAATTGTCAGTTTTTTTCATAAAAATAATCGACAAAAATAAGACTTATAATGTATTATTTTAGGTATTTTGTTATTAATAAAGGTTAACCCCTTTATCATCTCCCCTTGGATCAGCACCTGTAGATATCTCTCCATTATCTGAAACAAAAATGGCATCTACTCTTCCTATAATTTCATTATATTCATCTTTGATATCATAATTTTTTTCCTGCAATTTTTTCACTGTATTTTGGTTAAAGCGTCCTGGTTCAAGTACTATATTATCAGGCAGCCATTGGTGATGAAATCGTGGAGCGGAAACAGCGTTTTGAATATCCATTCCAAACTCATAAACGTTTAATATTGTCTGAAGAACAGAAGTAATTATTTTTGAACCTCCAGGGGTTCCTACAATCATTGAAAGTTTACCTTTTTTTTCAACTATTGTTGGGGTCATTGAACTAATCATTCTTTTTTGTGGTGCAATAGAATTTGCTTCACCACCAATCAATCCAAACATATTGGGTACACCAGGCTTGCTACTAAAATCATCCATCTCATTATTTAAAAAATAACCACCTTTATCCACAAATACTTTTGAGCCATAGCTCCCGTTCAAAGTAGTGGTTACAGCAACAGCATTTCCCATTTTGTCTACAATAGAGTAGTGTGTTGTTTCCTCACTTTCATCAAAGGGCATAGTTCCTGGATTAATATCAATTGATTCAGTCGCTTTCCCAAAGTCAAAAGATTTCATTCTTTCATTTAAATAGTCCTGATCTAGTAGCTTTTTTGAGGGTACTTTATAAAAGTCTGGATCTCCTAAATAAAAACTTCTATCTGCATAAGATCTTCGTTCTGCCTCTATAATAATTTGCATAGCTTTTTCTGAATTATGATCATATTGTCCTACATCATATGGTTCTATCATTTTTAATATTTGTCCCAAACATATACCTCCACTTGAAGGTGGACCCATAGAATTTACTGTCAAGTCTTTATATCGAAAACTAATTACATCACGCCAAACTGGGCTATAAGCAAGTAAATCATCGTGTGTAATTATACCTCCAGTTTCTTTTACTCTTTCAACTAAATTGTCTGCATTTGGACCCTCATAAAAACCTGATTTTCCATATTTGGCAATACGCTTTAAAGTATTTGCGAGAGCAAGATTTTTGACTCGGTCTCCTGATTTAAATCCTTGCGCATAAAATGTATCAGGACCATTTACAGCTATAAATTCCTTTATTTTAGAATTAAAACTATTTTCTTGTTTATTTGTTACTAAATAACCGTTTGATGCTAAATCAATAGCTGGTTGAACTAAATCCTCCCATGGAAGAGTTCCAAATTTTTCATGTATAGCAACCAAACCAGCAACAGTTCCGGGAACACCAACGGCTAATCCGCCTATTGTGCTTTTACCATCTATAACATTACCTTCATTATCTAAATACATGTCTACTGAAGCACCAGAAGGTGCTTTTTCTCTATAGTCTATACTACCTTTTTCTCCATTTGCTGTTCTATAAACCATAAATCCACCGCCAGATATATTACCTGCATTTGGAAAGCAAACAGTTAAAGCTAAATCTGTTGCAATCATAGCATCGAATGCTGAACCGCCCCTTTCCATTATGGCTACACCTATTGAAGAGGCTTCTTCTCTAGCACTAACTACTGCTCCTTTAATTGTTTTTTCTGATAAACAGCTTGTGATTGTAACAGATATAGTCAAAATCACAAAAAGTATTAAATGTGAATAATTTAGTTTCATAAATTGTTAGTTTTCATTTTAGTGAACTCAATAACCTCCTTCATAAATTGAAAAAAATGACCCATAAAGTAATCATAATTTAACTTTAACTCATCAATTGATGCTGCTAAATTTGAAGGGAACTTTGTTCGTTTTTCCATTTGCATTAATATTTCTTCAAGTCCAGATAATGTTTTGTAATGTTTAAACCAATTATATTTTATCAGATTATGTATGAAATTCTGTATATCTAGATTAAATTCAGATGATCTATTTCCTAATTGGATGTAAAAATTATTTGAAAATTTATCAAGTGAAATTTCATGAAAAATATCCCATTTATACGCCAAAAAATGGTCAAAATACATATCAACAATGACCTTACTATAATGACGATATTTCGGGAATAATATTGAAACACATTCTCGAAATATATAATGTTTGTCAGTAAAATTATCTATTTCTCTATGCAAAATTACACCTGCTCTGATTTCTGGTGTTAGAAGATTTATTTTCTTTCCTTTTACACGGTCAGCAATAAGATTTCCGATTGCTAGAGGTGTATTAGGTCCAGATAAATATACATGAGCAAGAAAATTCAACTATTCAATTATAATTATTGGAATCTATCAAATATTAAAATATGAAGATACTTTTTCTTAATTAAAACAAACTCAACTTTCATAATTAATATAATTCATGTTAATTATAAGTTATTGATATATTTTTTTAGATATTACCAATTAAATTGCAAGTAATTTATTTTTAATGACATTAATTAAGTCCATTTCTGGAATTCGAGGAACAATTGGAAACCTACCAAACTTTAATCTTACTCCATTAGATATTGTTCGTTTTACTTCTGCTTATGCAATGTGGGTGAAAGGAAAAACTGAAGGAAGATTGACTGTTGTTACTGGAAGAGATGCAAGAATTTCTGGACCTATGGTTCATTCATTGGTAAATAATACTCTAGTGGGAATGGGAATTGATGTTATTGATTTAGGTCTCTCTACAACACCTACTGTTGCTATTTCAGTTCCAATGGAAAATGCTGATGGAGGAATAATCATTACTGCTAGTCACAATCCCAAAAAATGGAATGCCTTAAAATTACTAAACGAAACAGGCGAATTTATTGATTCTAATGCTGGTTCTAAGATTATAGGTTTAGCTGAGACTGAAAAATTCAGCTATGCGGAAATAGATAATCTAGGGACCATTAGTGAAAATTCAAATTATTTAGATAAACATATTAATGCAACTGTTTCATTAAAATATGTTAATAAAATTGATATCAAAAAAGCTAAATTTAAGGTTGTGGTAGATGGTGTGAATTCCTCGGGTGGGGTCATAATCCCTAAACTTTTAGAAGCTTTAGACGTAGAGGTAGTAAAAATTCATTGCACCCCCAATGGAGATTTTCCTCACAATCCTGAGCCCTTGGAAGAAAATTTGAGGGATCTTTGTGAAGCTGTTGTTATAAACAAAGCTGATTTTGGAATAGCTGTTGATCCAGACGTTGACCGATTGGTATTTGTAGATGAAAAGGGTAAATCATTTGGAGAAGAATATACTCTTGTTGCATGTGCAGATTTTATACTTTCAAAAAAAATAGGACCAACAGTTTCAAACTTATCTTCAACACGAGCACTTGCAGACATCACCAATAAATTAGGTGGATCTTTTACAGCAAGTGCAGTTGGTGAGGTAAATGTAGTTATTGAAATGAAAAGAGTAGGAGCCATAATTGGAGGAGAAGGTAATGGTGGTATTATATACCCTGAGATTCATTATGGAAGAGACGCTTTAGTGGGTGTAGCTTTATTTTTATCTCTTTTAGTAGAGCGTAAGAAAAGTGTTTCAGATATTAGGGCATCTTACCCTTCTTATTTTATGTCCAAGAATAAAATTATTTTGAAAAAGGAAGTTGATGTTGCTCAAATTTTTAAAACTATAAAACGTAAATATCGTAACAACAATATGTCTACTGTCGATGGATTAAAAATTGATTTTTCTGAGGAGTGGATTCATTTAAGAAAATCTAATACAGAACCAATTATTCGAGTAATTACAGAAGCTAAAACCCAAGTTTCTGCTGATGATCTTGCAAAGAAGTTTGTTAATGAGATTAAACAGCTTTTTTAGCATATTTAAAACGATTGTGTGTCCAAAAGTATTGGCTTGGATCCTCCATAATTTGGGCTTCAAGCCATTCAGTAAAAATGTCTGTAATCTGATTTTTTTTCATAGATTTTGGATCATCGGTTAAAAGTTTAAATTCAACTTCGTAAAACCCACGTTTGATCCTTTTAATTTTTGAGAAAACAATAGGAATGTTAAGTTCAGTTGCTAATCGCTCAGCACCATTATATACTGGAACATATGCACCTAGAAATTTTCTCCAATATGTTAGGGGTTTTGGACGAGGAGATTGATCACTAGCAAAACCATAAATACCAAGTTCGTTTCTGTTTTCTTTTTGTTTTATAATCTCTAGTGCTTTGCTTTGGGGAATCATGTATGCATTATGCCGACTTCGGATACGATTTATTAAAGAGTTGAAATAAGGATTTCGAATAGGACGGTAAATTCCATACCCATTGTGTTTGATATGATAACCCAAAGACATCATCCACTCCCAAGATGAATAATGACCACAGATTAGGAATACCGATGATTTTTGATTTTCAAAAGCCTTTAAAACTTCAATATTTTTTAATTTGAATCTACTTAACATTTCATTTCTATTCATCCCCATAGATTTTATTATTTCTAATAATAAATCACTAAAATGAGAATAAAATTTTTTTTCTATTTGAAGGATTTTATTACTGCTAAAATGAGGGAAAACGAATTTTAAGTTTGACCTTACAACTTTTAATCTGTATTTAAACACCCTATATAACAGAAAACAAATAACATCTGAAAAGAAATAAAATATTGGAAAAGGTAAACGCGAAATAACAAAAATGAAAGGGAAACTTAAGTAATAAACAATAGCGCTCAATTGTATTTTTTTCTAAAAATACACTTTTCTTTTTTTCTTAGGGATATTACTATTAATAAGAAATTCTTATTAAAAAGATTAAAATATAGCCCAAGGAGTTTTATTTTTATGAATATAAATAATTAGAAGATGAAGTTTAGAAGTAAAACAACAATGACTCAGATTTTAGATGCTTTGTTCAATATTTATTCTAAGCGTGTACCTGATGTTAGTAAAATAACAAAAGCTATGGTTGAGCAAGGTATAGTCAATAGTCAAAATGAGATTATTAATGATCATATTGCTTTTAGGACATTGGGAGTTTCTAATTTAGGAATAACTTCATTTGAAAAAATATTTTTAGCACATGGTTATACACGAATGGATTTTTATCATTTTGAGGCTAAAAAATTAGATGCTTTCTGGTATTCACCCCCAACGGAAGATTTACCGCGTATTTTTATAAGTGAACTCAAAGTAAATAATCTTTCGTTAGATGCTCAAAATATTATTAGATCATATACTGATTCTATAAAAAATGACCCTGTAGATGAATTAGATCTTGAGGATTCAAAAGCAGTAGCAAATTATTTTCAAACACCTCTTTGGGACTTACCTAAACTTGAAGACTATGAATTGTTAATAAAAGAAAGCGAATATGCAGCTTGGGTAATCTATAATAGATACTATCTCAATCATTATACCATTAGCGTTCATGATCTCCCAGATCCATATGACAAATTAAAATCTTTCAATATATTTCTTAAGGGTATTGGAATAAAACTTAATACTTCAGGAGGTGAAATCAAAACCAGTAAAGACGGACTTTTACGTCAAAGCAGTTCAGTTGCTAATATAGTTGAGGCTGAGTTTCATAGCAAAAAAACAAAAAATATTGCTGGCAGTTATGTTGAATTTGCCGAGAGGAGTCCACTTCCTCAATACCTCCATTTAAAAAGGACAGAATTAGAGCGTAAACACCGTAGAGAAGGTTTTGAAACAGCCAACGCTGATCGAATATTTGAGAGTACCTTTACCGCTCAGATAAAAAAATAAATATTATAGATAGAGATGGAAATTAAAACTGTATTAAAAAATCTAGGAATAAATTCAAATCAAAAAGCATGTAGTGCAGGCGACTTGTGGATTGCTTCAGGACCTAAAATATCTTCATTCAGCCCAGTAGATAATAGCCTACTTGGTCAGGTTGAAACAGCATCAGTAGATGATTATGAGGATATAATTGAAAAAGCTGAAAATGCTTTCTTGAGCTTTAGAAAAATTCCTGCACCACAAAGAGGCGAATTGGTTCGACAATTTGGAAATAGACTTAGAGAGAAAAAAACTTTCTTAGGACAATTGGTCTCTTGGGAAATGGGAAAATCATTACAGGAAGGACTAGGGGAGGTGCAGGAAATGATTGATATTTGTGATTTTGCTGTTGGTCTTTCAAGACAATTACATGGCGTAACTATGACATCTGAACGTCCATCTCATCGTCTTTTTGATCAATACCATCCTCTAGGTGTTGTGGGTATAATTTCAGCTTTTAATTTTCCTGTAGCCGTTTGGAGTTGGAATGTTGCCTTAGCTTGGGTTTGTGGTAATGTTTGTATTTGGAAACCAAGCGAAAAAACACCCTTGTGCAGCATAGCTTGTCAAAATATAATTTCTGATGTTTTGAATAATAACAATATATCTCATGGGGTATCATGTGTTATAAATGGAGGAGCGGAAGTTGGTAAGTGGATGGCAGAAGATCAACGTATTTCATTATTGTCCGCAACTGGATCAACTTCTATGGGAAAAGATGTGGCTCAACGTGTTGGAGCAAGATTGGGAAAATCATTATTAGAATTAGGAGGGAACAACGCTATTATAATTACTCCACACGCAGATTTAAATACTGCAATGAGAGCTTCTGTCTTTGGGGCTGTTGGCACATGTGGTCAGCGTTGTACTTCAACACGAAGATTAATTGTCCACGAATCAATTTTTGAAGAATTTACTAAGGTTTTACAGAAAGCATATCAACAATTACGTATTGGAAATCCATTAAATCAAAATAATCATGTGGGACCACTAATTGATTCAGATGCTGTGGCTGTGTATTCTGATGCTTTAATTCAAGTAGAAGCACAAGGAGGAGTTTGGCTTGTGTCTGGTGGTATTTTATCTGAAAAAGAATATGGAAGTAATTGTTATGTAAAACCTGCAGTAGCAATTATTGATCATGATGCTCCAATTGTTCATCAAGAAACTTTTGCACCAATTTTATATATTATGAAATATCAAGGAGATATAGAGGAGGCAATAGCTATTCAAAATGAAGTAAAACAAGGTTTATCATCTTCAATCATGTCATTGAATATGATAGAAAATGAAACATTTTTATCTCATTGGGGTAGTGATTGTGGAATAGCAAACGTAAACATAGGTACATCAGGAGCTGAGATTGGTGGCGCATTTGGGGGTGAAAAGGAAACTGGCGGAGGACGAGAAAGCGGTTCGGATGCCTGGAAGTTATATATGAGAAGACAAACTAATACAGTAAATTTTTCTAGTGAACTTCCTTTAGCTCAAGGGATAATATTTGACATATAAAATTTATGATACAAAACATTCCTCCATTAGGCATTCTAATAATACTTGTAAATGTCATAGTAAGTTTGAGAGGTTTTAAAGACGATATATTTTTTAACAAATATAAATTTGAAATTAGAAAACTAAGGGAAGGAGATTATTTTCGATTGTTTGGATCAGGTTTTCTTCATGTAAATACTACACACTTATTGTTTAATATGATGACCTTTTATTTTTTTGTGTCCTTTGTTTTTTCAGCTCTAGGAACAATTGAATTTTCTATTCTTTATTTTGGGAGTTTAATTACAGGTAATTTATTTGCATATGCTTTTCATTACAATCAACCGAATTACTCTGCAGTAGGTGCTAGTGGCGCTGTCACAGGCGTATTATTTAGTGCACTTTTATTATATCCAAGTATTGAATTAATGATCTTTTTTATTCCGATTCCAATTCCTGGTTATCTGTTTGGAATAGGGTATATGACTTATACCCTTTATGGCATGAAGACTCAAAATGACAATATTGGCCATACAGCTCACTTTGGAGGAGCTGTAGGAGGGATTATCGCAACTATTTTTTTTAATTATCAAGTAATTTTTACTTCACAATTGATGTTAGGAGTTTTAAGCATCATCACAATTTTTGCAGGTTGCCTATTGTATTTTAATAAAAACTAATAGTTATATACTATTTAAAAGTTCTTCAACTTTATTATAAAGTGCTATTCCTCTTAAATCACGGGCAATAATAACTCCATTTTCATCAAGAATAAAAGTAGCTGGGATAGCAGATACCTTATATAATTTAGCGATAGGATCATTCCAGAATTTTAAGTTAGATACATGATCCCAAATCAAACCATCGTCTTCAATAGCTTGAACCCACTTTGATTTTTCCCTATCAAGTGAAACACCGATTATATTTAAACCTCGATCTTTATTTTTTCTATAAAGTTGAACTAGATTTGGGTTTTCAACCCTACAAGGGCGACACCAGCTGGCCCAAAAATCAATAATTGTAATTTTACCCAATTTACTCTCTAAAACAAATTGATCACCAGTTGGACTAGATCCTTTGAATGATGGTGCAATTTGTCCAACTTCTGCTTTAGGGGTTGCTTCTAATTGTTTTTGTATTATTCGCCCTGAATTTGTATTTTTTATTTGATTACTAAATGTTTCAAAAATAGATTTTGACTCACTTATAGGTATAATTTTATTTGTTACAAAACGTTCCAAGATCAAAACAGATATCAATGAATTTGGTGAATCTTTGATGAAATTTAATTCATAATTCTCTATTTGATCTCTAACATCTTGATATTGTTCCTTTAAATCTTCTGCAAGTAAACTGTCTTTTAATATCATTGCTTGTTGAAGATCATTACCAATTCCATTTAAAGACTCTATATAGATTTTTGTCTCTGATTTGTACCTCATAAAGTCATCATTTGAAACAGTTCCTTTTGCTTCAGAAGCTGCAAGACTATCTTTATAAACTTGAATGTCTACAGTTCCATTTTCAGCAATGAAAGGAAAAGTACCCTGTTTTCCATCTATTTGAAGAAAGTGAATATTTGGTTCAATAATTTCAGTTTTTAATTCAAAATAACCTGAATTAACCTTTATTGTGTCTAATGTTTTTGGTTGATTGTTTTGGTCAGCGACTAAGTGATATAAGTCTGTTCCGTCAGGAAGGTCGGTATTTCCTCTAATTTTTAATGTTGATGAACTAGTATCACATGAAGCGTATATTAATACCAGGCTTGAAAAGACAATGATTTTTTTTAACATATAAATTTGTGTATCTGCTAAATTAATCATTTGCTGTGAAATGGGAAACTTATCCTTAATTTAGCCCATATTAATTTAATTATGTTTTTTACAAATGAATAATAAAAAGGTAATTGACAAATTCAGGAAACTAATAGGAGACCGAAATGTCCTTACAAAAGAATGGAATAAATTACCGTATTCAAAAGGTTGGAGATATGGAGCTGGAAACACATTAGCAGTATTAAAACCTGATAAATTGAGTGATATATGGAGGATTTTACAGATTTGTGTAGAACATGATATAATAGTTATAATGCAAGCAGCTAATACTGGTCTAACAGGTGGCTCAACTCCCTTTGGAGATGATTATGATAGACCCGTATTAGTTGTAAATACAATGCGAATCAATAATATTCATATTATAAATCAAGGTAGTCAAATAGTAGGTTTAACCGGAAGTACTTTATATGATTTAGAAAATAAATTAAAACCCTACGGAAGAGAGCCCCATTCAATTATTGGATCAACTTCCATAGGGGCATCAATAATTGGTGGAATTTGCAATAATGCTGGGGGTTCTCTAGTCCAAAGAGGACCATCATACACAGAAATGGCTTTGTATGCAAAAATTAATAAAAATGGTAAGTTAGAACTTGTTAATGAATTAGAAATAGATTTAGGTTCTGAACCAGAAGATATTTTAGATAATTTACAAAATCAAAATTATGAAGAATCTGATATCAGAAATACAAATAGGTTGGGATCTGATGACAAATATTCTGAGATTGTTAGAGAAATTGACAAAAATTCCCCGGCAAGATTTAATTCTGACAGTAGACTTCTATATGGAGCATCAGGAAGTGCAGGGAAAGTAGCAGTTTTTGCTGTTCGTTTAGACACTTACCTTTCACCTGTTGATAATAAAGTATTCTATGTTGGAACAAATGATCCAGATGTTTTTTGGAAAATACGTCGAAATATTCTCTCTTCATTTAAAACTTTACCAACACTTGGTGATTATCTCCACAGAGACTGTTATGATGCAGCGAAAAAGTATAGTAAAGATACCTTTTTGGTAATTGAAAGATTAGGGACCACATTTCTGCCAACATTATTTGAACTAAAAAGAAAGGTGGATATTATTGCAAAAAAACTAAAATTCCTCCCTAATAATTTCTCTGATAGATTAATGCAATTTTTAAGTAATTTTTTTCCTAATCATTTACCAAAAAGAATGGAAGAATTCAGGAACTTATATGAGCATCACTGGATTATAGAGATGTCAGATGATGGGATAGATGAGGCTAGGAAATATTTTAATAAAATTTTCGAAAATAATAATGGTGATTATTTTGAGTGTGATGATTTTGAATCAAAAAAAGCATCACTTCACAGATTTGTTTCTGCAAGTGCGATTGGCAGATATCATATCCTTAATAGCAAGGATCATGGGGAGATGATGTCTCTAGATATTGCATTTCCCAGAAACGAAAAAAACTGGTTTGAAAAGTTGCCAAAAGAAATTGATGATATGCTTGAAATGAAACTTTACTATGGGCATCTATTCTGTCATGTTCTTCATCAAAATTATATTGTTAAAAAAGATGTTGATGCCGAAAAATTAAAAAATTTACTTTTAAAAACCTATGACAAAAGAGGAGCAGAGTACCCTGCAGAACATAATGTTGGACATGAATATACTGCAAAACCAACATTAAGAAAATTTTATAAAGATCTCGATCCTACTAACGCATTTAATCCTGGAATCGGAAGAACAAGTAAAAGTAAAAATTGGAAATAATTATTAACTCACCATCAGCTTTAATATAAGTTTTTATTTAATATTATAATTAACTAAAATTTTTAAAAGGTTAAATACAGCTTAAAGCTTTATCTTTGAAAGATATTTATATATATGCCTGGGAATATTTTTGGATCAATATTTAGAGTTACAACTTTTGGAGAATCACATGGTCATTCTATTGGAGGTGTAATAGATGGTTGCCCAGCAGGAGTTAGATTAGATTTAAATATCATTCAAAAAGATTTGAATCGCAGACGACCTGGACAGTCTGCAATAGTAACTCAACGTAAAGAGCCTGACAAGGTGACCTTTTTTTCTGGAATATTTGAAGGTAAAACAACTGGTACACCCATAGGTTTTGCAATTCACAACACAGATCAAAAATCTAAAGACTATTCTCATATTCAAGATAATTATCGTCCATCCCACGCTGATTATGTTTACGATGAGAAATATGGCTTTAGAGATTATCGTGGAGGAGGAAGAAGTTCTGCACGTGAGACTGCATCTAGGGTAGTAGCTGGGGGCATAGCTAAACAATTTTTATCACCTATTACAATTGACGCATATGTTTCTGCAGTTGGATCATTAAAATTAAAGACAAATCCTTCAGAAGTTGATTTATCCAAAATTGAAGAAAACATTGTTCGATGTCCAGACCCTAAAATGGCATCTGAAATGGAAGATTTGATAAAAAAAATTCGAAAAAATGGAGATACCGTTGGGGGAATAATCACATGTGTAATTAAAAATGTACCTGCCGGTCTTGGAGAACCCGTATTCAATAAATTACATGCTGAATTAGGTAAAGCTATGCTTTCCATTAATGCAGTTAAAGGGTTTGAGTATGGAAGTGGCTTTGAGGGAACCCAAAAAAAGGGAAGTGAACATAATGATTTATTTAATTCAGATGGAAGCACAAAAACAAATTACTCTGGCGGAATTCAAGGAGGAATTTCAAATGGAATGGATATATACTTTAATGTTGCATTTAAACCTGTAGCTACAATTATGCAGAATCAACCCACAATAAATTCAAAAGGGGAGGAGGTACAGATGCAAGGAAAAGGAAGACATGACCCTTGTGTAGTTCCTCGCGCTGTTCCAATAGTAGAAGCTATGGCAGCTTTAGTTTTAGCTGATTTTACTTTAATCAAAAGAACCAATAAAGCATAGTATTTAATGAATAAAATTGCTTTACATTGGAAAATTTTGATCGGGATGGGGCTAGGGATTCTTTTTGGATTTCTGTTTACTCTTATACCAAGGGGAGGACAGTTAATTTCTGATTATATAAAACCGTTTGGAACCATTTTTATCAATTTATTAAAATTGATTGCTATTCCATTGATTCTTGCATCATTAATCAAAGGTATCTCTGATTTGAAAGACATCTCAAAATTATCCCAAATGGGGGGTCGCACTATTATCATTTATTTAATCACAACTCTAACTGCCGTTAGTATTGGTTTAGTTTTAGTAAATGTAATTCAACCCGGAAAATCTATTAGTGTTGAAACTCGAAATGAACTTGTTGAAGCATATGCAACTGACACCCAAGCTAAACAACAGGCAGCTTCAAAACAAAAAAAATCTGGTCCACTACAAGCTTTAGTAGATGTAGTTCCGTCTAATATTTTTTTAGCAGCATCTAATAATCGAAATATGCTACAAGTCATTTTCTTTGCTTTGTTTTTTGGCATAGGAATGATACTGCTTCCTGAAAAGAAAGTCGAACCAGTTAAAAAATTTATAGATTCTTTTAATACGATCATTTTAAAACTAATTGATTTGATAATGCGATCTGCTCCTTATGGAGTTTTCGCTTTACTTGCTGCATTAGTTGTTGAAGCACCTAGCTTAGAGTTATTTCAAGCCCTAGCACTTTATGCTATTACTTTGCTTTTAGGACTAGGAGCAATGATATTAGTTTATATTATAATTGTTCGTATTGTTACTAAACGAAAAACAGCCTTCTTCATGCGAGGTATTGCACCAGCCCAACTTTTGGCTTTCTCTACAAGCTCAAGTGCAGCTACACTCCCTGTAACGATGGAATGTGTAGAAGAAAATTTAGGTGTTGACGAAGAAGTTGCCAGTTTTGTATTACCCATCGGAGCTACCATTAACATGGACGGAACATCGGTATATCAGGGAGTTGCTGCTGTTTTTATTGCGCAGGCCTTTGGACTAGATTTAAGTTTATCAGCCCAATTAGGTATTGTTCTTACTGCCACGTTGGCTTCGATTGGGACAGCAGCTGTTCCAAGTGCAGGAATTGTAATGCTAGTAATTGTTCTGGCACAAGCAGGGATACCTGAAGCTGGATTAGCTTTGATTTTTGCAATCGATAGACCCCTAGATATGTGCAGAACTATTGTAAATGTTACAGGTGATGCCGCAGTGTCAATGATTGTTGGAAAATCAATTGGTAAGCTCAAAAAAAGTCAGGGTCAATAAATATCTATAAAAATTTGTGTGCAAACTCTTTTTCAGGCAGAGGGCATGTTTTGTACTTTCCAAACCAACTGTAGCGATTTTTTGCCACAAATCTGTATAGAAAATTGCATACCGGTTTAGGCAACAAACTAAATATTAAAAGTATTTTAAAAATTCCTTTCAGGTAATATAATACCCTAAATATAACCTCAGATTCAGACAAATATCCTTTTTGTCGATCCCAACTAATTATAGCATCTTTTTCATGAAGTGGACTTGGATTATTTTTAAAAAAATCAAGAGCAAATTTACTATCTAAAGAAGTGAATTTTAATCGATCATATTTATCCCACTTACAAAGCTTTCTTATCCAATAATTACAGAGAATACAAGGGCCATCGTAAAATATAATTAGAGGTTTCATTTTTTAATTTTTTCAGATTCTACAAGCTCCAATAGATCTGCATTGACTTGGGTGGTAAAGACACCATAATTGACAATAACTTTATTTTTTTCAATTGAATCTATGCTACCCACTGATCTTCCATCAAACATTCTAACACGATCACCGATTTTAAGTTTTGGCTTTGGTTTAATTTCTTGCCGTTCAAGTTTGGATTTCTTCTTTTTTTCTTTTCGAACTTCAACTAGCTCTTTCTTCACCTGTTCGTTAATTTTTTTCTTTTTTTCACGTTCCTTTTTTACTTTAAAAGAAGATTTGCGTTTACGCTTGGAATTTTCACTTTCAACTAATTTAATTAATTCAGCAATTAAAGGTCGTTTTTTGTTATTTTGGAAAAATCGTTCGGCAATTTCGTTAAGCTTATTACCTAAGACAATCATTTTTTGATTGTAATCAAATAGTTCTTGGTAGCTAATCAGTTTGCTTTTTAATTTACTATTCATCTCAACCATACGATCAGTTTCAACTGCTGCTTTTGTTTCTTTTTCTTTTAGAGATTTACCGGTTTTGATCATTGCAGAGCGTTCTTTTTGAAGTTTGGCAATAGTCGCGTCAAAACGTACTTTACCTCTTTCTATTTTCTTTTTGGCACGATTGATCAAATTAAAAGGCAGACCGTTTTTTTGAGCCACCTCAAAGGTGAATGAACTCCCTGCTTCACCCATAACAAGTTTAAAAACAGGTTCTAAGGTTTTGCTATCAAATTGCATATTTGCATTTATCATTGCGGGTAACTCATTTGCTAGAGCTTTTAAGTTGGAATAATGAGTTGTTATTAGTCCATAAGCTTTTTTTTCATAAAAATCTTCTAATATTACTTCTGCTAATGCACCTCCAAGTTCAGGGTCAGAACCTGTTCCGAATTCATCTATAAGAAAAAGAGTATTCTCATTACACTTTCTCAAAAAAGACTTCATATTTTTAAGTCGATAAGAATAAGTGCTTAAATGGTTTTCTATTGATTGATTGTCTCCTATATCAGTAAGAATTTGTTCGAAGAGCATTGCCTTAGACTTTTCATTTACTGGAATTAATATTCCAGTTTGTAGCATCAATTGTAATAAACCAACAGTTTTTAAAGTAATGCTTTTTCCTCCAGCATTCGGACCTGAAATTACTACAATTCTATTTTTAGAATCCAAATGGATGTCTTGTGGATGGGTCACTTTGTCTTCTAAATTGTGAGCTTGTAACAATAATGGATGATAAGCTTTTAAATAGGTAATTTGTTTTTGATTATCAGTAATTTTTGGAAGTAAGCCTCCAATTTCTTCGGCATATCTAGCTTTTGCATGAATTACGTCTATTTCCAATAAAAAAGCGTATTGTAATTCAAAGTATGGGAGGAAGGGTCTAAAAAAATCTGTTAATTGACTTAGTATTTTCTTTATTTCTTCAGCTTCTTCAAATTCCAAATTCTGAAGTTCACGGGTAAGAGCATTTGTAGTTTCAGGTTCTATAAAAACAATACTTCCTGTTTTGGAGCTACCCATAATAGCTCCTTTAATTTTTCGACGATACATCGCCTTTACAGCTAGTACACGACGGTTTTCAATGACAGATTCACGAATATCATCTAAATAATCTGCATTACTAAACTGACTCAAAGCTTTGTTAAAACTTCTACTAATTTTTCCTCTTAATTGTTGAATTTGTTTTCTAATGGTGAATAATGTGTCGGATGCATCATTACGAATTTCTCCATGTCGATCTATTACACTATCTACAGCAGTTTTAATTTGTTTTTCTTCAAACAACTCTCTGGATAGATTACTCAGATTTGGATAATATTTTTTAAACTTGTCCAAAAAACGAACCAAGGCATTACTTGTTTCTGTATTTCTTGCTAAGTTTCGAAAAGCTTCTAATTCCAAAACGCTATTTTCTATTTTTAGCAATTGAAAATATGAGGAAATGTCATCAAATTCGTGATTTGGAATTCGGTTTTCATTGTCAAAAGAGGAACAATATTCTGAAGTCATTTTAAGCCTATTAAGGACCTCGTCTGCTTTATTTAAGGGCCTTAAACTTAACACTACTTCTTTTCCCATGGGAGTAATAGAAAAAGCGGAACAATGCTTAAGGACTTCATTATACTCCAAGTCTTCAAGCGTTTTATCGGGTATGCTCACCATTGTTTTTTCTTAACTTAGCCTTGCAAAAGTAATAAAATCATGCAGGTAGATATACATAGAAGTTGGGAAAAGGTATTGCAATCTGAATTCAAAAGTGATTATTTTCGGGATTTAATTGCTTTTGTGAAGAAGGAGTATCATAATAAAAAGTGTTATCCTCCTGGACCAAATATTTTTAATGCCTTTAATAGCTGTCCATTTGATTGTGTAAAAGTTATTCTATTGGGTCAAGATCCTTACCATGGACCTGGTCAAGCCGATGGACTTTGCTTTTCAGTCCCAAATGGCGTAAGTATACCTCCATCATTACAAAATATTTTTAAGGAAATAGAGCGTGATCTTGGTTTGTCTATTCCTCTTAGTGGAAACCTAGAGAACTGGGCAAAACAAGGTGTTTTTTTGTTGAACTCAACTTTAACTGTTCGCTCTAATCAAGCGGGTAGTCACCAAAATAAAGGTTGGGAGGAATTTACAGATGCAGTTATAAAAACACTTTCAAAAGGGTCGCAAGGTTTAGTATTTATGCTTTGGGGAGGATTTGCAAAACAAAAAATCAAATTAATTGATACTGATAAGCACCTTGTGCTAAAAAGTGGTCATCCATCACCGTTAAGTGCAAATCGAGGGTATTGGTTTGGTAACAAGCATTTTAGTCAATGTAATGGCTATTTAGAAACTCTAGGTAAAAAACCAATTAAGTGGGTTTAAAATCGTGTTAGCCTCCAATTCTCTTCACTTGATGCCCCATTTTTGTAAGAATTTGTATTAATTGGTCACGATAGTTACCTTGAATTATTATCTCTTCACCTTTGATACTTCCGCCAACACCTAAAGCTTGCTTAAGCTTTTTTGAAAGTATCTTTAATTCTTTATTATTACCCTTAAAACCTTTAATTATAGTTACAGTTTTTCCAGCACGTCCCTTATTACTGAAATGAGCTTCTAACTTTTGTGCTTGGAATTCAGATTTTATTTCAGCTATAGGTTTTAATTCAAAATCTGGAGCTAAACTGTCAAATTTGATGTTAGCAAGCTCCTCTAAGCTGTTCAACTTTTTAGACATAAAAGAATTGATTATTAATGCTAAAATAGTAATTTAGGATATGTGTAAGTCCCTATTTTTATCTCTATTATTTATTTTTTCAATCCAAACTATGGCTCAAGAACTCCCTTTTTCGTCTATTCCTAAAGCTCCTGTAAACTACAGCGCTAGTAATTCAATATCTAGAATGATACAAGGTTTAGGTTTTAGATATCACTGGGCGACAGAAGGCCTGAAAGCAAAAGATTTAAAATACCGTCCAACCGAAGAATCTCGAAGTACTATGGTTACGATTCAACACATATACAGCTTGAGTAAAACCATTTTAAACGCTGCAAAAAACAAAGTTTCCAAACGTTCTAAAGACCAACCACCTGAGCATTTTGATGAGCTAAGAATAATTACATTAAATAATTTATCTGAAGCTTCCGAACTATTTTTAAATTATAATGAGAATGAATTGAATGAATTAAATATCATTTTTGAAAGAGGAGGGAAGCAATCAAAGTTTCCAATCTGGAACTTGATCAATGGTCCTATTGCAGATGCCTTATATCATACTGGACAAGTGGTCAGCTTTAGGCGGACTTCTGGAAATCCAATTTCCAAGGGAGTTAACGTCTTTTTAGGAATCAAAAGTTAGTTATCCCTATCTTCAAAATTTTCTTTTTTTTCCTTTTCTAGTTTTTGATAGAGTAGATAAATTCCAATTATAAAAGCAAAAACAATCAGTATCATTTGAATTATATTCCAGTTGAAAAAAAAATCAATCATTATTTAATAATTACTGCAGTGCCATAAGCTAGTATTTCTGAGCAACCTTGCATAACCATGGAGGTAGTTAGACGAACATTTACAACTGCATTGGCACCGAGCTGTTTGGCATCTTCCTGCATCCTCTGGAGAGCTTGTTCTCTAGATTGGGCTTGGAGCTTAGTATATTCTGATATTTCGCCCCCAATTAAATTTTTTAATCCTGCAAAAATGTCTTGACCAACATTTCGAGCTCTAACGGTACTTCCTCTGGCAATACCAAGTGTATCTGTAATTTCTTTGTTTTGAATTGTAGGAGTGGTTACTAGTATCATAAATTAGTTTTTAAATAAGGATTGATCAATAGCTGGAAATAAATCCAAAGCATTTTTATAGTATAATTTTTGTAAAACAGTATCGGGTAGGGCTAGTCCATACATTTTCCAATGGGCATGACGTTTTCTATAATAATCAAAATATTCATCATCCGTTTCCAAAACCCTAAAATAAGTATAGTATTCGCTCACCTTATAACTGTCTTTCCCGAAAAGAATTCGATCTTGATATTTGATAAAAAAACTTCTAGCTCGTTTGGGTTGACGTCCTAATTCTGCTAATACTGCTCCAATTTCTGTCATTACATTAGGGAAGGTGTCTAAATGAGTTTCCAAACGATCTAAATCATTACCCATCCAACCAAGGTGAGCATTTATAAAGATTGTATTAGGATGTTTTTTAAAAACTTCATGCTGTTCAGCCAATACTTCTTCAAATGATGGGTTGGTATCTGGATCCCTGAAACGATTGGGTTTTTGACGTAATTCTAACCATCTTTCATTAAACTTATCTTTAGGATGCCAAAAAGAAGAAGGTTCTCCAGAATGAATTAAAACAGGAATTTTATTTTTACCGCACGTATCCCATATAGGGGCTAGGCGTGGATCATTGATGGAAATACGATTACCTTTTGAATCAGTATCTGTAAGTCCTAAAGATTTGTATACTTTAAGTCCCATTACCCCAGCATTAACTGCTGAATCAATGAGAGCTGTCTGGGTAGCTTCAAAATCAGACTCGTCTATAGCTTCAAAATCAATATTTAAAAATAAACCAAAGCGATTTGGGGCATTTTCTTTTATATTTTCCAATGATTTTTTCAGATAGAGACCTCTAAAACCGCTCAGATTAATCATAAAACCCATATTCAAACTATCCATTTCAGCAACTAACTTGTTAAGGTTTTTTAATGGCATGTCAAATTGATGATTATGCACATCCACAAAAGGGTATTTTGATCTTTTTAGTTTGGTTTTTTTGTTTATCAGAGTAGATTTGGGACTATATTCTTCTATATCCATTAGATTGTTTTTCTTCTGAATTCTATCAATAATATAGTATGTTAATCCACCAATAAACAAGATGGTAAACGAGATTTTTAGAAGATTAAATAATTGATTAAAAAATCTACGCATCAATGAATGGGTATTATGACTTTAATATCATCCCAACGGATTCTTAATGAAGATTCCACAAAATCTATTGTAAACTGTTCAAGAGATTCAGATAATTTTTGCACTGGGACATTAATTTTCATAACAATACCACTTGAATCAGGCTCTGAAAAACTTAATCCACCTGTTTTGTTATGAACATAAATAATCCAATTTTCAGCAAATGGATAAGCATATAGACCATAAGAACCTTTAGTTAGCAGGCGGCCAGCAAAATCTAAATCTTGATTGGTTGTCAATTTGGTAGTCAAATTTGCTCCTAAACGCCAATAATTATTAAAAGGAACTAGAGCGCCATCTCCAGCCTCACCAAATATTAGACGACCGTTCTTAAAAGGTCTATAATAACGAACTTCAATAACTTTTCCATCACTTATGTATTCAGCGTTACCTTTGGGACTCTTGGGATTAATATACAAAGCATATGCAAGATAAAGACATGCAACACAAAAAATACTTATTAATGAATAAATAAAAATCTTTAAAAACTTCATATGGAGTGTGAGTATATTATTCAGCTATTAAATTACAATAAATGATTTAATATTTATTAAAACCCTATTTTACATAACATAAATTATAATTAAAATTTAATGTTACTAATAATTTATGTTTTTAATTCTTAAGCCAGCTTTTTCTGAGTGTTTTAGCTATTTCTGATGCCTCAGAATCATTAACTACACCGCTAACTTTCACTGATGGACTACCTGTCACCCCGTTAAGTGTAATCATTTCATCGTTACGCAGAACTGTTATACTGAATTTAGTTTTGTCATCCCACATAAAGCTGGGTGTAAGAACAGCATTTATTTTATCACTATTTTCTTGTTTAATTTCAGGTAGCATTTTATTATCTAATCCTAGGAGGACATCTCCTACTTTAACTCCCATTGAATCTATTGTTGTATTTAATCCATCTACAACATATTGAACAATACCTTCATTATTTGGCTTTGGAGTAAAAAATAGACTTTGATTGTCTTTGAAGAGAATACTTCTCAGCTTAACCTCGGTTTCACCCATAGTCAGGCCAACTTTATTGAAATAGTCCATGTAATCTATTGGTGTTTTACCTTCTACATGTGTTTTGAAAAAGTTGCCAACTTCTGGATATGTCATCGAAATAATTTCATCAATTAATTCATCGTCATTAAATGGTTTTTCAGTTCCATATCGCTTAGCTAAGTTTTGCATTACCCATAAAATTCCGCGTTCTCCTCCACTTTTTTCACGGATAATTATATCTAAACACATATTAATTAGCGCACCCTTCTGGTAAACATTACCATAATTTGTCTGAAACGGTTCGTCAACAATTCCAGAACTCATTTCTGTAAATGACATTTTATCGTCATAACGTTTAGAGTAATTTAATTTTTCGAGTATACGGTTATAAAAGTTTTGCTCATCAATTAAACCCTGGTTGATTTGGAATAAATTTGCAAAATATTCAGTTGTACCCTCATACATCCATAAATGCTTAGACATTAAAGGTGTATTGTATTCGAAATTATGAATTTCCTTTGAGTGAATATTTAAAGGAGTCAGAGTGTGAAAAAATTCATG
>JBJKWV010000029.1:0-22124 GCA_045561915.1 Flavobacteriaceae bacterium | reverse complement strand
CTGCTTTTTTAGGAAAACTATCTTTTTCAAAAAAGTGTAATCGCTTACTGAGATCATACTCTTGACCAGAATATATTAATGGCATTCCAGGAATGGTATAATTCATTGCCATAAAAGTGTGCCCTGCACCGCCATAACTTTCTTTAATTGTTCCATTCCAAGAATTTTCATCATGATTAGAAACAAAATTAACAAGTATATTTTCAAGACCATAGCGTCTTATTGTTCGGGTTATATGACGTGAATAATCAATAGCATTTTTTTGTCCTTTAGCAACCTCTTTAGACAAATGATGCCCTGGCCAATCGTAAGAAGCATCAAATTTTTTAACTAAGCTTAGACCACCAGGATGATATATATCCGTTTCAGCTAAAAGAAAAACTGGCTTTATTTCTCTAAGAGCATCAAAAGTCTTATCATAAAACTCCTTAGGAATTGCATAAGCCTGATCTATACGATAGCCGTCTATATTAACTTCTTTAACCCAGTATAACATAGCTTGCCTTAGGGCTTCTCTCATTTGCATATTATCGTAATTTAAATCTGCTACATCGGTCCAACCAAAAGATTTTCCTGTTCGAAAGTCTATAGGATCAATAATTTCGCCTTTTCTGTTTTTAAGATAATAGTCACTATGCTCTTTAATCCAAATATGATCCCAACCAGTATGACCAGGAACCCAATCTAAAATAACGTACATTCCTAGTTGATGTGCTTTATTAACAAGAGATTTAAAGTCATCAAATGTTCCAAACTCTGGGTTGACTTTAGTATAGTCTGAAACAGCATAATAGCTTCCTAAAGGACCCTTACTTTTTGTTTTGGATATGGGATTTATTGGCATCAACCAAATAATTTTAACTCCCATTTTTTTTAATACGGGTAGATCTTCTGCAAAAGCATTAAAGCTTCCTTCATTGGAATACTGACGTATATTAGCTTCATAAAGAACAGCTTTAGAAATAATTTCATTATTTATAGGTGTAAACGGTGTTGGTTCAATTGTTTTAACTTTCGGTTTTCGAGCTTCTTCAGCTTGATTTTGACAAGATAAAATCAGAAAGCTTAATATTAGAATACTTTTTAGTTTCATAGAGTTAGTTCAATAATTAATGTTGTTTCCGAAGGAATATTTAGTATTTCTGGCAATTTAAAAGAATTCCCGGAGTTAACTTCATATGCTTTTGTTCGTCCCGAAATTCCTTGACTGTAATTTTTTAAATAAATTTTTTGGTCTTTGAGATTGTTATTAATAACTACCATCACGCGTTCATTATCTGTATATCTAAAATAAACATAAACGTCTTCACGAGGAACATAGTGTAAAGTTTTCCCAATATGAATTGCCTCATTAGTTTTTCTCCACTGGATAAGTTTCTTTGTAAAATTAAAGTATTTTGATTGCCTCGAAGTTCTACCTTTCTCACTGAAAGCATTTTGTCTATCTGTCGGCCAACCTCCTGGAAAATCTCTTCTGATATCTCCATCGCCAACTTCTTTTTTTCCAGTCATACCAATTTCAGAACCATAATAAATTTGGGGAATTCCTCTAAGGGTCATTAAAACACTGAGAATTTGCTTGTAATTTTTAAACTTAGGGTAATAATCGTTTATTCGGTTGGTATCGTGATTCTCAGCGAAAATAACAACATTATTTATATCTGGATATAAAAAATCGTTTTGTAAATTTTTATATAGTCTAGTAGTTCCGAGTTCCCAATTTGAATTATTTTCTTTAAACATCTTGACTAAAGCATCATTTAATGCAAAATCCATAACACTAGGAAGCTTAGAATCAAAATTTTGTATTGCTGCAATTGGACTTTTTTCTTGCCAAAAAGAAAGATGAATGCTATTATGCATCCAACCTTCACCTACTATATTAAAATCAGGGTATTGATTACGTATTGCTTCAAGCCAAGAAATCATCGGCTGAGAATTATTATAAGGATATGTATCTACTCTAAAACCATCTATTTGAGCATATTCGATCCACCAAATCGCATTTTGAATCAAGTATTTTAGAAGATAGGGGTTACTTTGATTAAGATCCGCCATTGTTGGTACAAACCAACCTTGAATTAATTCTTTTTGGTCTATTTCCGAAGCATAAGGATCTGAATGAATTTCTTTTCTATGATTAGTATTAGTGTACTCGTCAAATTGGTGAATCCAATCTGAGGCAGGTAGATCTTTTATCATCCAGTGTTCTATGCCCCAGTGATTGGTTACATAATCCATGATTAACTTCATCTGTCTCTTGTGTAGGGCATCTGCTAAAGATCGATAATCTTGATTAGTTCCAAAACGTGGATCAATACGATAAACATCGCTTTGGGCATAAGTATGATATGAAACTTCAGGGTCGTTATCTTCACACATAGGTGTAGACCATAAAGCAGTTACTCCCAATTCTTCAAGATAATCTAGATGATTAATAATTCCTTTAATATCTCCGCCATGACGTCCGTCTTTATTATGTCTATTTGGCTGTTCTATAACTGAAGGGTTTGCATCATTGGAAAAATTTCCATTAGAAAAGCGATCTGGCATTAATAAGTAAATTACATCCGATGAATTAAAACTTGGGATATTTTCACGTCTTTCACGATTTTTTATTTCAAAATTGAAGGACGAAAAAATTTTTCCTTGTTTGATCAAATTAAATTTTAATTTACCTGCTATATGTTCTGATATATCAAGATCAACGAATAAGTAATTTGGATTTTCTACTCTACTTACATCGATTCTTTTCGAAGAGTCTAATTCAAGATCGTATTGGGATAAATTTTTTCCATATAACATCAATTGAATTGTTGATTCTTGCATTCCTTCCCACCAAAATGGAGGTTCTATTTTTTCAATTTGTGCGAAATTGGAAAAAGATGTGACAAAAATAATTAAGTATAAAAAAAATTTCATCTAATTACTATTAATTAGGGAGCCATTACAATATATAATTAGGTCTTTATTATTATGTTTCACACTTATTTTTTCTTCGGAAGCTTCTACTTTTACTATAGTACCTCTGAAATTAATTTTGAACGAGAATGCTTTCCAAGCATCTGGAAGCATAGGATTTATATGTATTTGGTCATTAATAACACGAAGGCCACCAAATCCCTCTATAATACTCAACCATGTTCCGGCCATACTGGTTATGTGAAGACCTTCTTCTAATTCATTATTGTAGTCGTCTAAATCTAAGCGAGATGTTTGAAGATAGAAATCATAAGCTTTATCTTTTTTCCCTAAACGCATTGCAAGAATTGCATGAATACAAGGAGAAAGTGAAGATTCGTGTACTGTTAAAGGTTCATAAAAATTAAAGTGCCGCTCGAGAGAAGCTTTATCAAATTGATCCTCGAAAAAATAAAACCCTTGCAACACATCAGCTTGTTTAATAAATGGAGATCTTAGAATTCGATCCCAAGACCAGTGTTGATTGATAGGACGTTGATTTTCATTTATTGTACTTGCAGACATTAAGTTTTTATCTAAAAAATTATCTTGTTGCAAGAAAATATCCTGGTATGGGTGCTTTGGGAAATACATATTGTCTGAAATATCTTTCCATCGATCTGCCTCAACATCTCTCCAATTTAATTTAGACTTGATTACTTCCCAATCGTTTAAAAATTGATCTTTTACACGAACAATCTGCTCAAGAGTATACTTCAAACACCAATGGCAAATAAAATTTGTATACCAGTTATTATTAATATTATTTTCATATTCATTAGGTCCTGTCACACCTAAAATAACAAAAGCCTTTCTAAACTCTGAATAATTGACACGTTGTGCCCAAAATCTAGCTATCCCAATTAGTACCTCAAGACCCATCTCTGGAATATATGATTTATCACCGGTATATCTTTCATAATTAAAAATTGCATATGCAATAGCGCCATTTCGGTGAATTTCTTCAAAAGTTATTTCCCATTCATTATGGCATTCTTCACCATTCATTGTAACCATAGGATATAGTGCAGCACCATCAGTAAATCCTAACTTTTCTGCATTCTCAATAGCTTTTCCCAGTTGATCATATCGATATTTCAATAAGTTTCGTGCTACGTTTTGATTTTTTGTTGCCATATAAAAGGGTAGGCAAAAGGCCTCTGTGTCCCAATAAGTACTCCCGCCATATTTTTCTCCAGTAAACCCTTTAGGGCCTATATTAAGCCTAGCATCAGCACCATTATAGGTTTGATTTAGTTGGAAAATATTAAATCTTATAGCCTGTTGAGCTTTATCATCTCCTTTAATCTTGATGTCAGATTGATCCCATATTTCATTCCAAGACTGAATATGTTCTTCTGCTAATTTATCAAACCCTTTAGATATTGCCTTTGAAACTATCTTTTGTGAAATATTCTTAAAATCATTAAAATTATGATTCATTCCATTAATGTAGCCTCCAAATTTTAAAATTGTACAACTGTCTCCTTCAGCCATATTATGTTTTTTCTTTTGGCTAATAATTTGATTTTCTTCTGTAATTGTGAAGTTTCCAATTGATAACCCATTATTGTCAAAAAGTTGAGTTTGAGCATAAGTAGCTACATCAAAATTTGATTTAAAAGTTTTAGACTGCAAAAGCAATAATTCTTTTGAAATAATTTTAGTCTTGTGATCCCAAAAAGGATCATCCCAATTGGAATCATAGTTTTTAATATCACCATCAACAAAGGAATCTATCTCTATTTCTGCATTACCTTTTATCATGGTAATTTGATAATTTATTACTCCCAAAGAAGACTCTACCATTGAAAGAAAGCGAGTAACATTAACAGCAACTTGAATATCAGTAGAAATTTTAAGCTTGAAAGAACGCTTATAAATTCCTCTTTTCATATCAAGCTCCCTTCTAAAATTCGATACTTCAATACATCTGTTTAGATCTAGTGGAATTCCAGCTATTCTGATATTAATTCCAATCCAGTTTGGAGCATTCAGAACTTTTGCAAAATATTTTGGATATCCATTTTTCCACCAGCCAACTTTTGTTTTATCAGGATAATATACGCCACCAATATAACTCCCTTGATAAGTTTCTCCTGAATATTGTTCTTCAAAATTAGCTCGTTGTCCCATAAAACCGTTACCCAAACTAAAAATACTTTCGCAAGCCTTTACATGACCTTGATCAAAGCCGTTTTTTATGATTTTCCATGGATCTACTTTAAAGTTCGATTTTTTCATAAAGACTTAAATTAGATTAGAACAATTTATCTAAATCATTTTGAATTAAGGTTAGAAAATCTGGGTAACAAAAATCTTCATTTGAAAATTTTTCTGGACTCCCAATTGCTACAGCTGTCATCCCCGCTGCTTTTGCTGACTGGATTCCTGCATTGGAATCTTCAAAAACTAAACATTTCTCTGGAACAATACCAAAATTAGAACTGGCCTTTAAAAAGACCTGAGGATGTGGTTTACTTTTTTCAACTTTATTTCCATCGATAATAACTTCAAAATAATGGATTAGTCCTAATCTTTCAAGTATAATTTTAGCATTTTTGCTAGCTGAACCTAATCCAATTTTAATGTTTTTATTTTTTAATAATGATAATGCTTCAGAGATTCCAGGTAAAATATCTTGTGGATTAATATCCTTAATATATTCTAAATAGGTCAAATTTTTTTGAACTAAGTATTCTTTAAATTTTGAGGTTTCTATATTCTTATTTGCCATTTTTAAAATCATATCCAGAGAATCTGAACGACTAACTCCTTTTAATTTTTCATTATCAATCTGAGTAAGATCATAATTTAAAATGGATGCTATTTTTTTCCAAGCAAGAAAATGAAATTTCGCTGTGTCAACTATAACTCCATCTAGATCAAATAGTGCACATTGATGCTTTTTCATTATGAATTAAATTTTGAATTAATTTTCATTCATTCAGAAGGAGCTAATGTTACGCTAAGGTCATTTAGTTCTGGCGTCAAAAAAATTTGACAACCCAAACGGCTATTATCTTTAACATTAAAAGCTTCAGCAAGCATTGCTTTTTCATCTTCAGACCGTTCTGGAAGCGAATGATTGCTAGTGATGTAACACTGGCAAGAAGCACAAAGAGCCATTCCTCCACAAGTTCCTTCGACGGGGAATTCATATGCTTTACAAAGCTCCATTAAATTAAGTTGCATGTCTGTAGGAGCAGTTAATTTATGTTGATTTCCTTCTCTGTCTGTTAACTGAATATTGATGTTTTGATTCATCTTATGACGGATCTATACTCGTAACAGATTCAATTTGGGGGAGATGTTTTTTAATTGTTAATTCAACTCCTGTTTTCAGAGTCATTTGGTTTACACTGCAATCGATACAAGCTCCGTGAAGTTGAACATTTACGTGCTTATCGTCTTCAATAGAAACTAAAGAAATGTCTCCACCATCTGACTTTAAAAAAGGCCTGATTTCTTCAAGTGCTAATAATACTTTTGATTCTAATTCATTGGAATCCATAATCATTATTTTATTGCTTCACATCCTACTAAATTAGTAATTTCTACCGCTTTAGTGGGTGGTAAATTTTTATTTCTAAAAATAACTTGTGAAACTAAGTTTTTTGTTATTTGATTAAATTTGTCAGAAATAGTCGTTTTTTCTTGAAGAGAAGCTGGACGACCATAATCTGATGCTTCACGAATACTTTGAATAATTGGGACAGAACCAAGGAAAGGAACTCCTTTATCTTTAGCCAAATATTCAGCTCCTTTTTCACCGAAAATATAGTATTTATTTTCAGGTAATTCCTCAGGAGTGAAATAACTCATATTCTCTACAACTCCTAGTACAGGGACTTTTATGCTTTCTTGTTGGAACATTGATATTCCCTTTTTTGCATCGGAAAGGGCTACATTTTGTGGAGTACTCACTACCAAAGCTCCACTTAATGGCAAAGCTTGAACAATACTTAGATGGATGTCTCCTGTCCCAGGGGGTAAATCGATCAGCAAGAAATCTAATACACCCCAAGAAGCATCGAAAATCATCTGATTTAAAGCTTTGGCGGCCATTGGGCCTCTCCAAATAACAGCTTGTTCAGGTTTTGTAAAGAAACCTATTGAAAGGATCTTTACTCCATAATTTTCGATGGGTTGCATTTTAGATTTTCCATCTATCTTTACTGATAGCGGCTTAGATCCTTCAATATCAAACATAGTTGGTATTGAAGGTCCATATATATCAGCGTCCAACACTCCAACTTTACATCCCATTTGTGCCAGGGTAACAGCTATATTGGATGTAATAGTAGACTTTCCTACCCCTCCTTTTCCAGAAGAAATAGCAATTATATTTTCAATTCCAGGTATAGATTTACCTCTAATTGGATTTGACTGTTGTTTAGTAGCTACAACTTTTATATTTATATTGATCTTAGCTTTTTCATATACCTCTTTATGAATTGTTTTTAGAATTGTAACTTCTAATTTTTTCCTAGCTTGTAAACTTGGATTTTCAAGTTGTAAATCAATATCAACCTGATCTCCAAAAATCATCACATTAGTAACAATACCTCTGTCAATAATATTCTTTCCTTCACCAGGTAAAGAAATTTTTTTAAGTGCATCAAAAATTGCTTCTTTTGTAATTTTCATATTTAAATTAACTATTACAAATATAACGCTAAGGATTAAATATCTATAGGTAATCTAATTAAATAAGAGGTAGTTCCTGCTGAGGGTCCCAGAAATATTTATCTAAGTTTTTGATCTGGTTTTCTTCTATTTCTACGCCTTCGCTTTCTAAAAGTTGCTGCATAAGATATGAACCTCCAAAATGATGCTTGCCTGTCAATAAACCAATTCTATTAACAACTCGATGAGCTGGTACAGTCATATCATTATGAGAAGCATTCATAGCCCAGCCAACCATTCTTGCACTTCGAGCTGTTCCAATATATTTTGCAATTGCCCCATAAGAAGTCACTCTTCCGAAAGGTATTAGACGTACTACCCTATAAACTTTTTCGAAAAAAGAATCAGCTTTATCCATTTACAAATTAAACTGAATGTAAGTGATAGCTTTATTTTTGTCTAAATACTGTTGTTCATAAAAAGTCTGTATGCCAGTAGCCTCTTCAGGTGCGTCACTATTGTTGTATATGTCATGATGGGCGTATTTTATCTTTCCGATTTGAGCAACAGTTGCAAGTGTATAGCCGAATAAAAATTCACTGTCGGTCTTTAAATGTAAACTTCCTCCAGGAATCAATATTTTTTTATAACATAAAAGTAAATCAGGCCTGGTTAGTCTATGCTTTGTTCTTTTATATTTAATTTGAGGGTCTGGAAAAGTAATCCATATCTCATCAATTTCAGCCTCTGAAAAACAAGCAGTTATAAATTCAATTTGTATTCTAAGAAATGCTGTATTTATTAATCCCTTTTCAAGAGCTGTCTTAGCACCTCTCCATAATCTAGCACCTTTTATGTCAATTCCAATATAGTTTCTATTCGGGTTTTGTTCTGCAAGATGAACGGTGTACTCACCTTTACCACAACCTAACTCCAAAACAATAGGCTGATTATTTTTAAAAAAATCAGAACTCCATTTTCCTTTTAAAAAAAAAGCATCTTTCTGAACATCAGATAATTTGGGTTGTATTACGTTAGGAAATATTTCGTTTTCCTTAAATCGTTTTAATTTATTTTTACTACCCACAAGTTTTTTTATAAAAATAAGAAATTTTACTCTTGAATTAATTGTGTCTTATTAGCCTTTGGTAGTGTAAAGGAAAACTCAGAGCCAATATTTGTCCGACTTTCTACAAATATTTTTTCATTATGTGCATCGATAATATGTTTCACAATTGACAAGCCTAATCCAGACCCCCCTAATGTTCGGTTTCTAGTTTTTTCTACCCGATAAAAACGTTCAAAGAGTCGTGGTAAATGTTTTTGTTCTATACCTTCCCCATTATCAGAAATTCTTATTAGGATTTTATCTTTTTTTACTGACTCAATGCTTACTTCGGTAACACCACGATCAACTCCATATTTCAAGGAATTCGTAATTAAATTAGTTATTACTTGTTGAATCCTTTCTTCATCTGCATATACATATATCGGCTCAACATAGTCATCATTTGTTCTTAAAGTAATGTTATTTTTTTTGGCCCTCATCTCCAATAGTTCAAATACATTTTTTATTGTAAAAAGAATATCAAATGTTTTAAGTTCCAAGTTTGCCATACCAGATTCAAACTTGGTAATTAAATCTAGATCTTTAATAATATAAGTAAGTCTTTCAACCCCTTTAGAGGTCCGCTTTAAATATTTTTTTATTATTTCTTTATCGGTCACGCCTCCATCTAAAAGAGTCAAAACATAGCCTTGAATTGTAAATAAGGGGGTTTTTAATTCGTGGGCAATATTTCCAATAAACTCTTTCCTGTAATTTTCTTGATTCTTTAACATTTCTATTTCCAAATTTTTATCAGAATTGATCTTCTTAATATTGCTAGTGAATAGATCGATATCAGATGTTTTTTTTATTTCAGAAGTTAAAGATGAAGTAGGTGAAAGTTTTTTATAAATCTCATTTAATCTTAAAATTATTAAGCTTTCGAAACGATAAAATAATAAAATATATGAAAAAATTAGAATGCTTAAAAAACTAAAAATTGAAAATTTAAAAATCTCTTCACTATTTAAATCAAGAAACATAAAAGCCATTATTATGAAAACAATTACACAAAAAAGTGAGATTGATATAGATAAATAAAAACTGATTTTATTTAATTTTAAAATACTCAAATTAATTTCTTTAAGGTTGAATGAATTTATATCCTATTCCTTTTACAGTTTTGAAATAACGATTACCAATTTTTTCTCTAAGCTTTCGAATATGGACATCTATAGTTCGGTCCCCTACAACATCACCTCCCCAAACTTTATCCATAATTTTTTCCCTAGTAAACACTTTCCCAGGCTTTGAGGCTAATAGAAATAATAATTCAAATTCTTTTCTTGGTAGAGAAAGTTCTTTATCTTCATTAATAACCTTATACGAATCTCGATCTATAGTGAGTTTATTAAAAACAAATACATTTTTAGACTCCTTTTCTTTTAACCTGCGTAAAAGCCCCTTTACTTTTGAAACTAATACTTTCGGTTTTATTGGTTTAGTGACATAGTCATCTGCACCTGAGTCAAAGGCTGCAACATAGGAATAGTCTTCTCCTCTAGCTGTTAAAAACATAATAATAGTATCTGAAAATCTATCATCTTGACGCAGTCTTTCGCAGGTTTCAATTCCATCCAAATTTGGCATCATGACATCCATAATTATAAGGTGAGGTATTTCTTTCTCTGCAACCTTGATTGCCTCTAGGCCGTCAGAAGCTGTACTAATTTGATAACCTTTTTGTTCTAAATTAAAACGAATTATTTCGACTATATCAGGTTCATCATCAACAAGTAATATCTTAATGTCTTTTTTTTCCATACTGCTAAAACCATGAAATTAATACTTTTTATTGTTCAATAATGTTATTAAACCATTAATAATTCAAAAAAATAGAACGTGTATCCAATAGTTAAATTAATACTCTTATAATATCTTTTTCTTTATTTTTACTGAAGGTGAGGGAATTATTTACAAGTTTTGAAAATATTACTAAAGCTACTTTTAATAGCCAAGCCTTAAAACTTTTTAAATTCCAATATGAAAATAATTCAATTTACAGATCTTATTGTGATTTGATTAATGTAGATCCCAGTGAAGTAAATGAAATTAATAAAATTCCTTTTTTACCAATTCAATTTTTTAAGACTCATGATTTGAATTTTGACAAAAGTCCTCCTCAGATCAAATTTGAATCAAGTAGAACAACAGGACAAACCCCGTCAATTCATAATGTTAATGATTCAAATCTTTACATAAAAAGTTTTAATAAAGCATTCAGTCATTTTTATGGAAATATAGAAAATTACGTTATTCTCGCACTACTACCGTCTTATATAGAACGCGGTGGTTCATCTTTAGTTTTTATGGCAGATTATTTAATAAAAAAAACAAAACGTGTAGAAAGTGGTTTTTATTTAGATGATTGGGATTCTCTAAGAGAGAAACTAATTAGTTTAGAAAGTAAGAGCCAAAAAACTATACTTCTTGGAGTTACTTTTGCACTACTTGAGGGTGCTGAAAAATTTAGATGGAACCTCAAGAATACGATAATTATGGAGACAGGAGGAATGAAAGGTATGAGGAAAGAATTAGTTCGCTCAGCACTCCATAAAAAACTTAAAGATAGATACAAAGTAACTAAGATACATTCTGAATACGGCATGACAGAACTTTTAAGTCAAGCCTATTCAAAAGGTAACGGAATCTTTAAATGTCCTCCATGGATGAAGGTAATGTCTAGATCGATTGAAGATCCATTTGAGATATTAACACCAAGAAAAATCGGCGCTTTAAATATAATTGACATGGCAAACGTAGATTCATGTGCTTTTATTGCCACACAAGATCTAGGTAAAGTTGATTTTGATGGGAGCTTCGAAGTATTAGGTCGTTTTGATCAATCAGAGATAAGAGGGTGTAATTTAATGGTAATTTAATCGCCGACATTCAAGATAAAATAAGTTTTTTTACCTCTTTGTATCAATACATATTTTTCTGCTATTAAATCTTTAACATTAATAATATAATCTTGTTTTACTTTTATTTGGTTTACAGAAATCGCATTTTCATTTAATGCTCGGCGTGCATCTCCATTTGAATTTAAAAACCCTGTTTCAGAAACCAAAACTTTAATAATATCTATACCCTCGACTAAAAGGTCCTTCTTAATGTTAGCTTGCGGAACTCCCTCAAATAATTCTAGAAAAGTTTCAGAGTCTAAATTTTGAATGGCCTCAGAGGTAGTTTTACCAAATAAAATTTTAGAAACTTCTGTAGCTTTTTGATATGCCTCTTTTCCATGCACTAAAGTTGTTACTTCTTCAGCAATAATTTTTTGCAATAATCTTAGGTGTGGTGATTCTTTGTGCTCTTTTATTTTCTGTTCAATTTTTTCTTTAGACAAAAAAGTGAAAATTTTAATATAGCTAAAAGCATCTTCATCTGAAGTATTTAACCAAAACTGATAAAACTTGTATGGTGAAGTCCTTGATTTGTCAAGCCATACGTTTCCGCTTTCAGTTTTACCAAACTTAGAGCCGTCAGCTTTTTTAATTAAGGGACAAGTTATAGCATAAGCTTTTCCTCCTTCTTTTCTTCTTATTAACTCTGTCCCTGTAGTAATATTACCCCATTGATCACTACCTCCCATCTGAAGTTTACATCCTTCTGTTTTATAAAGGTGGAGAAAGTCGTAACCCTGAATCAACTGATACGTGAATTCTGTAAAAGACATGCCCACACTAGATTCAGAATCTAAACGTTTTTTTACAGATTCTTTTGCCATCATATAGTTGACTGTTAAATGCTTCCCTATGTCTCTTGAAAAATCGATCAAGCTGAAAGATTTCATCCAATCAAAGTTATTGATCATCATAGCAGGATTTTCTATAGTCTTATCAAAATCTAAAAATTTTTCAAACTGCTTTTGCATGCCATTACAGTTTTTTTCTAGAGTTTCTTGATCCAATAAATTTCGCTCATCTGATTTGCCTGAGGGATCGCCAATCATTCCAGTAGCTCCACCTAATAAAACTATTGGTAGGTGGCCTGCCTTTTGAAAATGCATCAAAATAATGATTTGAACTAAACTCCCAATATGAAGTGAATCTGCTGTAGGATCGAATCCTATATATCCTTTTGAAGAGTTATTTAAAAGAAATTTTTCCGTTTCTGGGGTCAGATCATGAAGTAAACCTCGCCATTGCAGTTCCTGTACAAAATTTATCGACATTAATTTTTATTGTAAAGATATATTTCTCTGGGAGAAACAGAAAATCAAAATCAAAAAAGTGTACATTAGATTATATGATATTAGTTACTGGAGGTACAGGCATGTTAGGTTCACGTATTCTTTTAGAATGCTTAAAAAAAAATCATCCAACTCGAGCTATTTACCGGAGAACAGACAGTCTTAATCATATCAAACATCTTTTCAATAAATTATTTCCTGATAAGTTAAATTTATTCGAACAAATTGAATGGATAAAAACTGATCTAAATGATCTAGAAGGATTAAATGAAGCTTTTAAGGGCATTAAATACGTATATCACTGTGCGGCGAAAGTTTCTTTAGTTCAATTTCAAAATAAAAAATTGATAAAAACTAATATTGAGGGCACAGCTAATATTGTAAATCTTTGTATAAAACATAGGATAAAAAAATTGGGATATGTATCCTCAATTGCATCAATTGGAGCTGATAGAAATATAAAAATTATAAATGAAAATCACTCATGGTCGAATAGTAAGAATCATACTGCCTATGCTTATTCTAAATATGAAGCTGAACTAGAGGTGTGGAGAGCTTCACAAGAAGGTGTTGATGTTATCATAGTTAATCCTGGTGTAATTTTAGGTGCTCATTTTTGGCATCGAAGTAGTGGAGAGATATTTAAAAGAGTCCATCAGGGATTGAAATATTACACGCTAGGAAATACGCCAGTTGTCTCTTTGGAAGATGTTGTGAATTGTTTAATAACTTTAATGGACTCTAGAATAAGAAATAAGCGCTTTATCTTAGTATCAGAAAACTTAAAACAAAAAATATTATTAGATAAAATTGCAATCGCACTATATAAAAGAAAACCTTTTTTTCCTCTTTCAAAATTGATGTTATACCTTCTTTTTGTAATTGATAAGACACTTAGTATTTTAAGCTTAAGAAAAAGTTACTTGAGCTTTGCACTCATAGATTCACTTTGTAATCATCAAAAATATGATGGTTCAAAAATTTTAAGTAAAATAAATTTCAAATACACAAAAATTAATGAGACTATAGACCTAATAGCAAAACAGTATTAATTTTATTTTTCCCCTTTAGTTAATAAGTCAAAACTATCCTTAAGCTTTTCCATACGAAGTAAAACCTTCATGTGAATTTTTTGATAAATTTTAGGGTTTTTAGAATAATATGATTCATTTTCAGATAACTGTAAACTATCGATGCCATACTTTAAATAAAAATATGGAGCCCCAAGTGTTTTTGTAAAGTTTGGATTTTTCTCATAAAAGGTACTCATAACCTCTAAAAGAGTTGCTTCATATAGAATTTCTTCCATTAAATCTTTATCAATTAATTTATTAGGTTTTTTAACATCTAAAGGATTATCACAGCTAAATAATAATAAAATAATTATTATAATTCTAAAGGGAAGATTATTAATTTTCATTTATCTATCAAATGTTAAAGCCATTGCTGCAGACTTTGGAAGAATTTTCCCTTGATTATATCCCCATTGACCATTAAGTAATGTTTTTTCAACAATTCCTTTAAAAGTTATTCCTTCAAAAGGCGACCACCCGCATTTGTATAATAAATCTTTCTTATTTACTGTATGTTTTTTATCTAAATCGATTATAACCAAATCTGCGAAAAACCCTTCTCTAATATAGCCACGATCTTTTATATCAAATAGAATCGCGGGATTATGGCATGCTTTTTCAACAATTTTCTCCAAAGTAATTCTGTTTTGATGGTAAGCAGTAAGCAACGCAGATAACGAATGTTGAACAAGAGGGCCACCAGATGGTGCTTTGTTATAAGAGTTTAACTTTTCCTTTATTGTGTGAGGCGCATGATCCGTAGCTAAAACATCTAACAATCCTGAATTTAGACCATCCCAAAGAGCTTCACTATCATTCAATGTTTTAATAGCAGGGTTCCATTTTATTAATGTACCTTTAGTTTTATAATCTTTCGAATTAAACCAAAGATGATGAATACAAACTTCAGCTGTTATTTTTTTATCTTTCAATGGGATATCATTGCGAAAAAGAGATAACTCTTTTGCTGTAGATATATGAAAAACATGAAGACGGGCCCCAGTTTCTTTGGCTAAGCTTATTGCCTGAGAAGAAGACAAATAACAAGCCTTTTCACTTCTAATTACAGGGTGCTGATCAATTGGAATGTTTTCCCCATATTTCACTTTTGCAGCTTTAAGATTATTTCTTATTGTGGTTTCGTCTTCACAATGAACTGCAATAACTAAATCTGTGTTTTCAAAAATATTCTTTAATACCTCAAGATTGTCAACTAACATATTTCCGGTGGAAGACCCAAGAAATAGTTTCAGTGCTGGCACTCGTTTAGAATCAAGTTTTAAAATCTGATCTAAATTGTTGTTGGTTCCCCCAAACATAAATCCATAATTTGCATAGGATGTTTTTGAAGCGAGCTTATTTTTAAATTCCCATTCTTTAATAGTTATTGTCTGAGGATTAGTGTTGGGCATCTCTAAAAAGGAAGTAATACCTCCAGCAAGTGCTGCCTTAGACTCTGTCTCAATTGTAGCCTTGTAAGTTAACCCTGGCTCTCTAAAATGAACTTGATCATCAATCAATCCTGGAAAAATATATTTACCCGCAGCATCAAAAACTTCAGCATTATCAGAAGATTTAATGCGATTTCCTATTTTCACTATTTTGGTGTCAACAACGTGAATATCTTGTTTTGATATCGTACCATCATTTACCAAGTATCCATTAATGATTTTTAGTTCTCTCATAAAGTCAACTAAAATATTTCTTTTTTAAGCGTAAAATTAAAACACCAAAAAATGCTTCCCAAATAATATTTCCGCTCATTTTAGATTTTCCATAAACTCTATTCATAAAAATAATAGGGTGTTCATTAATTATGAAATTTTTAATCCAGGCTCTGTACTTGAGTTCAATTTGAAAAGCATACCCTGCAAATTTAATATTATCTATATCAATTGTCTCAATAACCCTTCTTTTATAACCAACAAACCCAGCAGTCGGGTCCTTAATCGGCATACCTGTAATAAATTGAACATAAAAGGATGCAAAATATGATAGCAAAATTCTACCCAAAGGCCAGTTTACGACATTAACTCCTTTTATATAGCGAGAACCTATGACTAGGTCAACATTTGAATCAAGTATTTTAATCATTGATTTTAATTCCTTTGGTTGATGAGAAAGATCTGCATCCATTTCAAAGATATATTTATAATCACTTTTTAGTGCCCACTTAAAACCATCGATATAAGCTGATCCCAACCCTTTTTTCCCTGACCTACTTTCTAAAAATAATTTATTTGGAAAAGTTTTCATTAATTTTCTAACCTCTTGGCCAGTTCCGTCTGGAGATTGATCATCAACAACTAAAATATTTATTGATAAGCCAGTATCAAAAATGGCCATAATAATTTTCGAAATATTTTCTACTTCATTAAAAGTAGGAATTATGATTAATGTTTTTTCTGTCCTCATTCTTGTAAAAATAGCAAATGTCTAATCAACATAATATTGTGTAAGCAAGAATAATTTTTTGAAATAAAGTAAATTTGAATAATGGGAGAGTTGATTTTTAAAAATAATATTCATCAAGATTGGATCAGTTTGATTTTTTTTATAAATCTATTGTTTATAAGCTGGATGTTTTTTCTAGATCCACTTAGACTAAGGGGATTAATAAAGTTTTATGCTACAGATTTCTACATAAGCAAGTTTATCTCAGAAAAAAAGTTAAATTATTTAAGTCCCTTTAATCTTCTAAGTTTTTTTATTATTATTAGTGCTGTTTGTCTTTATATTTTCTCCTTTTCAAATTTTTCAAACAAATTAATCCAATTTTCTTTCGAGTATTATTACTTAATGATTACACTGTTTGTTTTTTTAAGTCTTCGCTTTTTCTTAATTAAATCAATTCTGAATCATATTAAAAGTATAAATAAATCAAAATTATTATATTTTAAAAGCTTCACTCACCATGTTCAATTTTCAATAATTCTCTTAATATTTTTATTTTTTAATACTTATAATTCTTTTACAAAACATATTTTTATAACTATATCAGGCTGTCTAGGGGTGTGCTGGTTTTATTATCAAATCAAAATATTTATTTCTCTTTTTCGTCCTAATCCTAAAGAGTTTTTGTACATAATTCTTTATCTTTGCACATTAAAAATTATACCTTGGTATTGGTTTTATGTATTTATCATAGATTCAAAGTTGTAATATAGAATGATTATGAAAGTGAAAACAATTTTGGTTTCTCAACCCGAACCTTCAACTGAGAAATCTCCTTACAACAGATTACAAAATAAACATAAATTAACCATCGATTTCAGACCCTTCATACACGTAGAGGGTGCTAATGCCAAAGAAGTACGTCAGCAAAAAATTGATTTCAAAAATTATGATAATATAATATTGACTAGTCGTAATGCAGTTGATCATTTCTTTAGGCTATGTAAAGAAATGCGTTATTCAGTTCCAAATACCACCAAATACTTTTGTCTATCAGAAGCAGTTGCATATTATCTTCAAAAATATGTTGTCTACAGAAAAAGGAAAATTTATGTTGGAAAAGGAAAAATAGAAGATCTAGAAAATGTTCTTAATAAATTTGAAACAGAGACTTTTCTTTTTCCTACATCTGATACTCTAAAAAAAGATGTTCCAAATTTTCTAGATAATATTAAATTAAGATGGACACGTGCAATCCTCTATCGAACTGTAGTTAGTGACCTATCAGATTTAAGAGACGTTTATTATGATATTTTGGTGTTTTTTAGCCCCTCAGGAATTGAGTCATTATTCAAAAATTTTCCTGACTTTAAACAAAATAAAACGAGAATTTCAGCCTATGGGAACTCTACTATTAAAGCAGCTGAGGATGCCGGTTTAACTGTTCAGATTAAAGCACCTACCCCAGCAAGTCCATCTATGACAATGGCTATCGAACAATATGTTGAAAAAATAAATTAATATTTTAATTTAAAATATACTTGTCATTTATTAACTAAAACATAAATATTTTTAAAAATTTTAAGTTAATTATTATCTATTACCTTTATTTTTCAAACTTTTAATTGAACTAAAATATAAATAAATTGAAAATTGTAAAGCAGAGTGTTACTATTGACGGTATAGATAAAATCATCATAAAAAATCTTTTGCAAGATGCAAGAACACCAATTCAAGTTATTGCCAGTGTTGCTGGAATTTCTGGTGCTGCGGTTCACCAGCGTTTAAAAAAACTTGAGAAAGCTAAGGTAATTTCTGGATCACAAATTATTTTGAACCCTAAAATCCTCGGATTCAAAACTGTTGCTTTTATAGGTGTTTACCTAGACAAAGCAATTCGAAATCCTGAGGCTGTAAAACAATTAAAAAATATTCCTGAGGTAATTGAATGTCACTATACAACAGGAAATTGGAGTATTTTTGCAAAGCTTTTATGTAGAGATAATGAGCATCTTATGGAATTACTAAACAAAAATATACAATCTGTAGAAGGCGTTTCAAGAACAGAAACTTTTATATCTCTAGAAGAGCAGATTAATAGACAAGTTAGTTTTTGATCAGTTTCTTCTACCACCAAAAATTTGGAAAGCAAAATAAGCTAATGTAGCTAATGATGATAAAGCTGCAACCACGTATGTCCTTGCAGCCCACTTTAATGCATCTTGTGCTCCTTCAAATTCAGAACGTGATACAATGCTTTTTCTTTGAAGCCATGCTAAAGCGCGATTGCTAGCATCATACTCTACAGGCAAAGTAATAAAACTAAATAAGGTGCCCATCGAAAAAAGACCTAATCCAATAACTGCTATTTCAAATCCAATTGGAATAACATTAATCAGTAATAACCCTCCAATGATTATAATCATGGACATGTTTGATGCTATACCAACAAGAGGCACTAGAGAAGATCTTAATTGTAACCATTCGTATCCATTAGCGTGTTGGACAGCATGCCCACATTCATGTGCAGCCACAGCAGCTGAAGCAGCATTACGTTCATTAAAAACTGATTCACTTAAGTTAATAGTTTTCTTTTGAGGATTATAATGATCTGTCAATGAGCCACGGACTGAAATTATCTTCACATCTTTAATTCCATGATCAGACAACATTTTTTCAGCAATTTCCTTACCTGACATATTACTATGAAGTTGAATTTTAGAATATTTTTTAAACTTTCTTTTTAGGGTACTACTTACCCACATACTAGCCCCAGAAATAACAATTAAAAGTAAATAATAGCTTCCCATAATTTTTTATAAAAATAAATGAAAGCTTTGGATTAATAAATTATTATTTCAATTTTAATTTATAATATATAATTATAGATTGAAATATCGCAGCAATAAAATTTGCAATTGTCACAGAAATACTCCCAATAAATAATCCGTAAATAATCCACAATATTACACCTGTTAACATAAAAAGATACATGCTTAATGAAACTCCATCAGATCTTCTGTGCTTCCAAATTTTATAGACTTGAGGCAAAAAAGATCCTGTTGTAAAACAGGCAGCCATCAATCCGACAATTTCAATGTTAAAATCTGTCATTAAAAGACAATATTGATAATTTTTGTCGGAATTATTATCCATTTTTTGGGTGTTTTTCCTTTCAAATATTCAGCAGTTCTGATATCATTCAATACTGCTTTTTTAATATCTTCTTGAGAAAGACTAAGTGACAAAGGAATGACAAAACGCATTTTACCATTAAATGAAACAGGATAATTTTTTGTGTCTTCAACCAAATATGATTCATTTACTTCAGGAAAAGAATCATACACTATCGTAGTTTTGTTCCCTAATTTTTCCCAAATTTCTTCGGCTAAATGAGGGGCAAAAGGAGATAAAAGCAGTGTTAGTGGGGTAAGAATTTCTCTACTGTGACAGTTTAACGATGTCAATTCATTTACACAAATCATAAATGAACTAACACATGTGTTAAAGGAAAAATTCTCAATATCGATACTTACTCTTTTAATTGTCTCGTGTAAAATTTTAAGTTCTTTTTTATTTGGCTCTTTATCATTTACAATCCAACGATTTTCTGCATAAAATAAACGCAAATATTTCTTCAAAAAATTATGAACCCCAGAAATTCCAGCTGTATTCCAGGGTTTCGCTTGCTCAATAGGGCCTAAAAACATTTCGTACATTCTTAAAGTGTCTGCCCCATATTTCTCACAAATTTCATCTGGATTGACAACATTAAACTTTGACTTGGACATTTTTTCTACCTCACGGCCTACTCTAAAAACCCCATTATTCATCTTAAATTTTGCAGTGTCAAATTGTTTTTGCCACATGCGTAAGCGATCAATATCCAATTCATCAGACAGGTTTACTAAATTTACATCTACTCTAATTGGATCGTAACCTTCAACTGAATCTAGCAAATCTTTAGAAATATATTCCTGTGATCCTGGTTTTCTGAAAATAAATGCAGAATTACCTAAAATCATCCCCTGATTAATTAATTTTTTTGCGTATTCATCTACAGGTAAAAGTTTTAGATCAAAAAGAAATTTTTGCCAAAAACGAGAGTAAAATAAGTGACTTGTAGCATGTTCACTACCTCCTAAGTATAAATCTACATCCTGCCAATAGTTCACTGCTTTTTCGCCAACAAATGTATCTGAATTATGAGGATCCATGTACCTGTAAAAATACCACGAACTCCCTGCCCAAACAGGCATAGTATTTAACTCTAAAGGAAATACTTTTTTGTTATCAATTTTTTCATTTTCTACAACAGTTCTTGACTCAGTATCCCATGCCCATTCATGCGCATTACCAAGGGGAGGAAATCCTTCACGAGTAGGTAAATAATTCTCAACATCAGGAAGTTTTAAAGGTAAATCATCAAGATTTAAAGGTTGAGGAAGTTTGTCTTTATGATAGATAGGAATTGGTTCTCCCCAGTAACGTTGTCTGCTAAAAATAGCATCACGTAAACGGTAATTTATAGTTTCCTCCCCACATTCTTTATTTTCTAATTCTTCAATTATTCTTGACATTGCATCAGGGTAGGTAAGGTTCGTTAGGAAATCTGAATTGTCAATAATTGTATTTTCTTTGTTTACATAGGCCTCATTATCAATTGAAATACCCTTAAAAATATTTTTGATTGGGATATTGAATTTTTTAGCAAAATCATAATCTCTCTGATCTCCGCATGGTACGGCCATCACTGCTCCTGTTCCATAATCTGCTAAGACATAATCTCCAATCCAAATTGGTATTCTTTCTCCTGTAAAAGGATGCAAAACATAACTACCAGTAAAAACACCTGTAATACTCTTGACATCTGACATCCTTTCACGTTGACTTCTCTGTTGTGTTTGCTCAATATAATTATTAACCTCATTTTTTTGTTCTTCATGAGTAATAGTTTTGACTATATCAAGCTCAGGTGCTAGAGTCATAAATGTAACACCAAACAAAGTATCTGGCCGTGTTGTGAATACTTCGATTTTTTGGTCAAAACCCTCAATCTGAAATAAAACTTTTGCTCCAATAGACTTTCCAATCCAATTTCTTTGCATTTCTTTCAATGAATCTGGCCAATCAATTTTATCTAAATCTGAAAGCAAACGCTCTGCATATGCGCCAATCCGCATACTCCATTGCCTCATTTTCTTTTTAGTAACAGGATAACCACCCCGCTCTGAAACCCCATTAATTACTTCGCTGTTAGCCAAAACTGTACCTAAATCAGCACACCAATTTACTTCTGTATTTGATAAATAAGTTAATCTATAGTTTAGAAGAATTTCTTCTTTTTGGACTTTGCTAAACTTTAGCCATTGATCAGCGGTGAAATTTTCAGTTCCAGGAGAACAAACAGCATTAACAAAATAATTTCCCTCCTTTTCAAAATAGCTTATCAGATTTATAATTGGAAGTGCCTTGTTTTTAGTCTTGCAATAATAATGTTCGAAAAGAAGCAGGAATATCCATTGGGTCCATTTATAAAAATCGGGGCTTGAAGTTCGTAACTCTCTGCTCCAATCAAATGAAAATCCCATCTGATCAAGCTGAACGCGATATCTAGAAATGTTTTCTTTTGTGGTTTTAGCGGGATGCTGTCCAGTTTCAATGGCGTATTGTTCTGCGGGTAAACCAAAAGAATCATATCCTTGAGGATGAAGAACATTATATCCTTTGTGTCTCTTGTATCGAGCAAAAATATCACTTGCTA